>NZ_NQYG01000056.1:0-36314 GCF_002878485.1 Pseudomonas sp. AD21 | reverse complement strand
CTACGAATCCATCGATTCCAAAAAACTCCACGAAGCCGCCGACCGCGCGCTCGACCATTACCTCTGTCCACCCGGTTCCACGCCGCCCCCACGAAAAAACCGTGGGATGTATGCCGTCACCGCCGACAACAAAAACGAAGAACTGCTAACCGATGCCAGTGAAACACTCGCTTCGGCCAAAACCATTGCGCAGAACGTCGCCAGTCTGTTGCCGGCGTCGCAGCGTCGGGCGTTGTTGGGGATTGCGCAGTTGATCATGCTCGGGGAATTGGCGGTGAATCGGGCGCTGGATAATTTGCAATTGCCGGGTTGATGCGGAGCAGGGCTGGCAGCGATGGCGATGGCACCTGCGTTGTTTCTATTGCCTTGTATTCCGCTATCGCCAGCAGGCTGGCGCCCGCAGGGTTTTGTGTTGGTCACAGACATCGTGTTCGGCGCTGAAACCCACAGCGTGTCCGATCTGATCGAACACGCTGTGCCTCTTCAGGTCAGGACGTTCAGCCGATATCGACCTTCATGGCGATGTCCCAGCTGCCCGCGCCGTTTTTGGCCAGGCCGATCATCATCAGGCCGAGCCATTCGAGTGACTGGGCCATGTGCAGGCCGCCGACATCCAGTGGACGCAGCCCGAGACTTTCAAGCAAGGTCGAGACGCGTGCCTTGGCGTCGGCATCGTCCGCCGCAATGTAAGCGTCGAGGCGTTTATCTTTGGCCAGTACGCGACCGAAAAGGGTGTTGAACGCTTTGACGACTTGCGCGCTGGCCGGTGCGGCCTTGGCGATCTCTTGCGCGCCGCAGCTGCCGTGGGGCGTGACGAGGCCCGAGAGGTCGGACGCGACCGGATTGCTGATGTCGATGATTACCTTGTTGTCGAAGGCTTTGCCGAAGTCGGTCAGTACCGCCAGCGCGCTGGCGTACGGCACGGCGAGAATGACGATGTCGCCCGCCGGGGTGGCGCCGTAGGTGCCTGTGATCGCTGCGCAGGCGAGCGTGTCGGCAAGCGCCTGCGCTTTGGCGGGATCGCGGCTGATGACCTCGACGGTGTGTCCGGCCTTGGCGATACGGCCAGCGACCGCCCTGGCCATGCCGCCCGAACCGATGATGCTGATGGTGCTCATGTTCAGTCTCCGTTATGGATTCAGGTGTGTTCCCGCTGTTTTGAACGGGTTATCCGTTGTGCCGTGGTCATCCGCCGGGGCGCGGTGCGACCCGGCGGTGTGCCCTCCGCGCATCAGGCGGCCGGGAAGTAATGACCGCTATCAAGGTCGGCGAAGAGTCCGGGCTGGGTCGGTTCCCAGCCAAGCTCCCGGCGCGTGATGGCGTTGGAGGTCGGGGTGTCCAGCGTGACCAGATTCGCCAGGAAGCCGAAATAACCGGGCAGCATCAGCACATCGGCGGGAATCGATACGGCCGGCAAATCCAGGCGGCTGGCAATGGCTTCAGCGATCTGCCGGTACGGCACCGCCACCTCGGCGATGGCGTGCCAGTTTCTGCCTGCGGCGCCTTTCTCCAGCGCGAGGCGAAACACGCTGGCGAGGTCACGGGCGTGCACGGCCCCCCAACGGTTGGCACCGTCTGCGGGGTAGCCGACGACACCCTTTTCCTTGGCCAAGCCGATCAACAACGGAAGGAAACCGGCGTGATCGGTGGCGCTGTGCATGATCTCGGGAATGCGCACGATCGCAGACCGGATGCCCTTCGCGGCGAGACCGAGCACCGTGGTTTCGACGATGTTGCGCACCCGCAGGGTGTTCTTGTATGGATCGCCGCCGGGAAGGGGCGGATCCTCCTCGGTGGCCGCCCGGCCCAGACCCTCCCAACCGGGCGAGCCGACGCTTCCAGACGCGACCAACGGCTTGCCGCTGCCGGCCAGTGCTTCGCCATAGGCGAGCATGATTTCAACTTCCGCGGCCGCCACGGCGTTGATCCCGCCGGTTGGCATCAGGTCCTGCCGGTGCGCAACGTGGATGACGCCGTCCGCAGCGGCGGCCGCTTCCTTGAGGCCGTCGAGATCGTCGAGATTGCCGCGACGTACGTTGGCGCCCAGTGCAGTGACTTGCGCTGCGGCTTTGTCGGACCGAGCCAGGGCCGTGACCTCATGGCCGGCAGCGATCAGCTCCGAGATGATGTAGGGACCGGAATGGCCGGTGCCGCCGGTAACGAAAACGTGCATATGCGTGTTCCTCGTGGGGATGGGAGGGGTGAGAAAAGAGGCTGAGGGGACAGTGCTGGATGCCATTACGGTCCAGCGTCCCGCTGTCAGCTGAGTCAGTCGGCGGACATGCCGGCGACTGCACTCGGTGTGTTATTCATGCTGGGTGCATCACTTGCAAAATGCAAGTGATTAAGAGAAATTTACTTGCTTCATGCAAGTGATGCTAAGATTCGCGCCATGAAAACAACCTTGAAAGACGACTTCCGGTCGCATTGCGCAGTGAACTATGGCGTGGAGATCTTCGGTGACCGTTGGTCGCTGTTGATCATTCGCGACATCGTGTTCGTGGGTAAGAAAACGTACGGCCAGTTCCTCAAATCGGAAGAGGGGATCGCCTCCAATGTCCTCGCTTCCCGTCTTGCCTTCCTCGAGGCGCAAGGCATTCTCGCGAAGGCCCCCAACCCCGACGACAAGCGCAAGGATTTCTACACGTTGACCGAGAAGGGGCTGGATCTGATTCCCGTCGTGCTCAACATCGTCCTTTGGAGCGCGAAGCACGATGCGAAGTCGTACGTACGCGACCTCGATGCGTTCGTGACTCGATTAAGTCAAAACCCCACGCAGGTGAGCGAAGACCTGAAGGCGCTGGTGCGCAATGGTGGATGCCTGTTTCCCGACGTTGAGCAATGAGCCGGGCGGTGTTGCCCTCACCCCAGCCCTCCCGAAACGTCGGACCGCCCGTAGGGAGAGGGGGCCGACCGAGGTGTCTTGCGGGGTACGTCGACCTGGAAGATCTTGGCGATTATGGCTTCGGGGAAGGGCCTTCGATTTGGCTTTGTGAGCCTGGCCATTTTGGATTCAATGAAAGACGTTCAAGTCGGTGTAGCTCTTGAATTTCCCCGAATCGGTTCCCTCTCCCTTGGGAGAGGGCTAGGGTGAGGGGCTTTCGGTTCGGGACATTAAAGTCTCCAGCCTGGCCAACGGCGGCGCATCCTGATTGCGGTCGAATACCTGGATGCCAATCTTGAGCAACCGTCCATTTTCGGCTGCGCTGATCAATTGCTCACACCGCAGCAACAACCGCCCCTGATCACATTCCTGCGCTTTCATGCCCATCGGCAACTTCCCTTCCAACCGCAACTCCGCCATCCGACTCTGCGCCGCAATCAGCGCCACCGACCGATCCCGCAAAATCCCGCTGCTCTGCGTCATCAACCCCGCCACGCGCACAGCCGCCGACATCGCCACGGCAATAATCGCCAGCGCCACCAGCACTTCAATCAGGGTGAAACCTGCTTCTCGCGAACGCGCACGCATAAACGGCCCAAAGCCAAAACCCAGCCCTCGACGCTAACCCGCGTGCTTGACGGCTTGACGACGAAAACACCCGAGGATTTTCAACATCACTGACATATCTTCTTGCAACACTGCGCGTCG
This sequence comes from Pseudomonas sp. AD21, assembly GCF_002878485.1. Lineage (NCBI taxonomy): Bacteria > Pseudomonadati > Pseudomonadota > Gammaproteobacteria > Pseudomonadales > Pseudomonadaceae > Pseudomonas > Pseudomonas sp. AD21. The sequence goes on along the minus strand of NZ_NQYG01000056.1, from coordinate 32,722 downwards.
AATCGAATCAAGCCAGGGAATGTCGAGATGGATATCGCACCTTTCAAATCGCTTCAGCAACCGATGCGCAGGCCGCGTGGGCAGCAGGGTTTTACCCTGATCGAGATCATGGTGGTCGTGGTGATTCTGGGGATTCTCGCGGCGATGGTGGTGCCCAAGGTGCTCGACCGGCCGGATCAGGCGCGGGCGACGGCAGCGAAGCAGGATATTGGTGGGTTGATGCAGGCGTTGAAGTTGTATCGCCTCGATCACGGCACTTACCCGAGCATGAACCAGGGCCTGAAGGTGCTGGTGGAGCGGCCGGCGGATGCGAAGAACAGCAATTGGCGCTCGTACCTGGAGCGTTTGCCGAACGATCCGTGGGGGCGTCCTTATCAGTACCTCAACCCCGGCGCCAACGGTGAGATTGACATCTTTTCCCTCGGTGCCGACGGTCAGCCTGACGGCGACGGCGTGAATGCCGATATCGGTTCCTGGCAGTTGTAAGGCCGGCCATGAACAGCCGCTCGCCTGAGGGGGCGAAGCAACAGGGCATGGCGATTATCAGCGCGTTGTTGATTGCGGCCGTGGTGGCGGTGATTGCGGCGGGCATGTTGACCCGGCAGAGCGTGTCGACCCGTGCGCTGGAGGCGGATCAGCAGCGTGTGCAGGGGCGTTGGGTGGTGCAGGGCGGGTTGGAGATCAGCCGTCAGTTGCTGTGGGATGCACGTCAGCGCGATCCGTTGACCCGGCTCGATCAGCCGTGGGCGCAGCGTCTGTCCGCGCAAGGTTTTGAGGGGCGACTGGAGGATGAGCAGGGCAAGTTCAATCTGCGCAATCTGGTGGCCAACGAGCGTGTGGACGAGGCGCAGGTGGCGGCGTTTCAGCGCTTGTGCGAGTTGATCGGGGTCAGCGCCGGGTTGAGTCAGCGCATCAGTCAGCGGGTGATCGCGTCCTACCCGCGACTGCTGAATGCGCAGATTGCCGAGGCGCCGAAAAGTGCTTTCGACAGTGGTCGTGCGACGTCGCCAAGCGCTTCACACAAACCGCAGAACCCGACGCTGCCGATGCTGCGCAGCATCGATGATCTGCGCAGTGTCGACGGCGTGAATGAGGCGCTGATCGGCAAACTGGCGCCGTACCTGACGGTGATTCCCGCGACGACTTGGCTCAATGGCAACACCGCCACCGCGCCAGTCTTGGCCGCTTATGTGCCGGGGCTGTCGCTGGAGCGCGCGAATGCGCTGATTGCCGAGCGTGATGCCGGGCGCTGGTTTATCAACCGTGGCGATTTCGTCAACCGCTTGCGCATGCCGCAACTGGAGCTGACCAGCGTCAAGGTCGGCATCACCAGCGACTGGTTTCGCCTGCGCGGCGAGGCGCGGCGCGATCAGCGGCGGGTCAGTCTTGAGGCGTTGTTGCATCGCAGCCAGGACCGCTTGCCGCAAGTGATCTGGTCGCGGGTGGGCGTATGAGCCAGTTGAAAGTGGTGTTGCCGCCCCTGGCGGAACTGGATCTGCACAGTGAATTGCACTGCGCCTGGCTGGATCGGCAGGGTCAGGTCACGCGGGAAGAACGCCACAGTCTTAGCCAGTTGAGTCAGCAGGCGAAACTGCCGCCGCTGGTGTGTTTTCTGCACCCGGCTGACAGCCTGTTGGCGAGTCTCGATTTGCCGCCGTTGCCTGCCAACAAGATAGTCGCGGCGGTGCAGTGCGCGGCGCAGGCGTTGATGCTGGGCGACAGCAGCGAGATGCACATCGCGCACAGCGCGCGGGACGAGGCCGGGCAGGTGCAGATCGCCTGGGCGCCTCGGCAGCACTTGTTGCGTTTTGGTCAGTTGCTGAAAAGCGCCGGGCTGAACCTGCGCGGACTCTACCCGGCGCCGTACCATTTGCCGGTGCTGCCCGGCACCGTCGCTTGCGTGCAGGACGGGCATTTGTTGTTGCGCGATAGCGTGCAAGCGGCGCGGGTGCAGCCGTTGTTTGATGACGGTTTCGACGGTGTGGTGTGGGAACCGGGCGTCACTTTGCACTGGGTCGGTGATCAACCGCCGTCGGGTGCCGAGCTGCCGATGGCAGATGCGCAGCGCTGGACCGGGCCGCTACCGGGTTGGGGACTGCATGGCGCGGTCCAGCAACAAAAAACCGAGCATCGCGGCTGGGGCAGGGCGATCGCTCTGTCAGCGTTGGCCGTGGCGGTGTGGGTGATTGGTTTGAATCTGTATGCCGCCCGCGAGGCCGGGCAGGGTCAGCAACTGAAAGCCCAGATGAACCTGCGGGTAAAGCAGGCCTTTCCCGAGTTGCCGGTGATCCTCAACCCGTTGCAACAGGCCCGTCAGCAATTGGCTGCGCGGCAGAAGGGCGCGGCGGATGATCCGGCGCAGACTTTCAATCGTCTGGTGTTGCAGGCCGGCAGCGGCATGCCGTCGATGGCTGGCAGTGTCGAGCGGTTGGCGTTTGTCGATGGCACCTTGCAGCTGAGTCTGCTGAGTGAAGCCCGTCGCGGCGGCAATGATCAGGGTTGGCAAAGCACCTTGGCGCAGGCCGGTATCAGCGTGACGGCAGATGACGAGGGCTGGACGTTGCGTCCGTCCAGTGAAGCCAGCCCAAGTGACAGCGATGACAGCGGCGGAGCAGAAGAAGATGAATAAGGCCGCGCTCGCGCTGTACCGCGCCAAGTGGCAGCGCTTTAACACTCAAGTACAGGCGCGTTGGCAGCCGTTGGCCCTGCGTGAAAAACGCATGGTTGCCGGCATGGCCATTGCGCTGATCGGTCTGCTGCTGTGGGTCGCGCTGATCCAGCCGCCGCTGAAGAAAATCGCTTATTGGCAAGCCGAGACGCCAAAGCTGCGCGCGCAGACCGAAGCGCTGGAAGTGCTGCTGCGCGAAGTCAGCGTGCGCCCGGACGGGCAAAGCGTGGCGCAGTCGCTGGAGCAAACCCTTCAGGCCAGTGGCTTGGCGGGGCATTACCAACTACAGGAGACACAGGGCGCCTGGCAGTTGACCTTCGACGCGGCGCCGGCCGACGCGGTGCTCGACTGGCTGTTGAGCACCCCGGCACAACTTTCTCTGCAAGTGGTCGAGGCCCGTTTGCAACGCGCAGACAACGCTTCGACCGAAGTCACCGCCGGCACTTTGTCAGGCACCGTACGCATGGATCAGGCGCTGGGCGCTAAGGAAGCTTCATGAAGGGGTCAGGATCCAAACCGGCACGTCTGGCGTTGCCGATGCTGCTGATGGCGTTGAGCGCGTGCAGCAACACCAGCACGCCGCCGCCAAACCAGCCGCCGTTGCTGGTCGACAGCGAACTCGGCCGACCGCTGGCCAACACCCAGCGCAGCGGCGATGCGGTGCTTGATCGTCAACGTGCACAAGCTCAAGCGGCGCCGCAACCGCGACAGATGCACAACATCACCGAGCGTGCGCGCAGTGGCGGCGCGCCGCGTGGCACCACACTGCCGAGCAATCCGCTGGGCGATCAGCCGGTGACGCTGAATTTTGTCGACGCCGATATTCAAGCGGTGGTGCGCGCGTTGTCGCGCTCCACCGGTCAGCAGTTTCTGGTCGACCCTCGGGTGAAGGGGACGTTGACGCTGGTCTCGGAAGGCCAGGTGCCGGCACGCCAGGCCTACGACATGTTGCTGGCAGCGTTGCGCATGCAGGGCTTCAGCGTGGTGGATGTCGGTGGCGTCGCTCAGGTGGTGCCGGAAGCCGACGCGAAACTGCTCGGCGGGCCGATCTACAGCCCGGACAAACCCGCCGGCAACGGCATGCTCACGCGCACCTTCCGCCTGCAATACGAGAACGCGGTGAACCTGATTCCGGTGCTGCGGCCGATCGTGTCGCCGAACAACCCGATCAATGCCTACCCGGGCAACAACACCATCGTCGTCACCGATTACGCCGAAAACCTGACCCGCGTCGCCCAGTTGATCCAGACCATCGACACCCCGAGCGCGATCGACACCGACGTGGTGCAGATCCAGAACGGCATCGCCGCCGACATCGCGCCGATGGTGGCTGATCTGCTCGACGCGCCGGGCAACGACCCGACGCAGAAAATTGCGGTGATCGGCGACCCGCGTTCCAACACCATCATCATCCGCGCCGGCAGCCCCGAGCGCACGGAGCTGGCGCGCAACCTGATCTACAAACTCGACAACGCGCAGAGCAATCCGAGCAACCTGCACGTGGTCTATCTGCGTAACGCGCAAGCGGCGAAACTCGCGCAGGCCTTGCGCGGTTTGCTTACCGGCGAGAGCGACAGCGGCACCAGCGACAGTGCGCGCTCGGTGCTCAGCGCGATGGGCAGCAACACCGGCAGCGGCGGTGGGCAGAATGGCCAGAGCGGTACGCAAAGCAGCGGCAGCACATCGACCAGCAATAGCAGCGGCAGCACGGGTGGCAGCTATGCGCAGGGCAGCAGTGGCAGCACAGCCGGCAGCGGCGGTGCGCAGAACAGCGAACAGAACGTCGCGTTCAGCGCTGGCGGGGTGACCATTCAGGCCGACGCCACCACCAACACTTTGCTGATTTCTGCCCCGGACCCGCTGTATCGCAACCTGCGCGAGGTGATCGATCTGCTCGACCAGCGCCGTGCGCAAGTGGTGATCGAAAGCCTGATCGTCGAGGTCGGCGAAGACGATGCCAGCGAATTCGGCGTGCAGTGGCAGACCGGCAATCTGGGCGGCAACGGTGTGATCGGCGGCGCCAATCTGGGCGGCTCGGGGCTCAACACCAATGGCAAGACCAGCATCGACGTGCTGCCCAAAGGCCTGAACCTTGGCTACGTCAACGGCACCGTCGACATCCCCGGCATCGGCAAGATTCTCGACCTGAAGGTGCTGGCCCGGGCGCTGAAAAGCAAGGGCGGCACCAACGTGCTGTCGACGCCGAACCTGCTGACCCTGGACAACGAAGCGGCGAGCATTTTCGTCGGCCAGACCATTCCGTTTGTCAGCGGCAGCTACGTCACCGGCGGTGGGGGCACCAGCAACAACCCGTTCCAGACCGTGACCCGTGAAGAGGTGGGTTTGAAGCTCAATGTGCGGCCGCAGATTTCCGAGGGCGGTACGGTCAAGCTCGATATCTATCAGGAAGTCAGCAGCATTGATGAGCGGGCTTCGGCCAGTGCCAATTCGGCGGGGATCGTCACCAACAAACGCGCGATCGACACCAGCATTCTGCTCGATGACGGGCAGATCATGGTGCTCGGCGGCTTGCTGCAGGACGGTTACAGTCAGAGCAATGAAGCCGTGCCATGGCTGGGGACGCTGCCGGGAATCGGCGCGCTGTTTCGCAACGAGCGTCGGGCGATCACCAAGACCAACCTGATGGTGTTCCTGCGCCCGTACATCATCCGCGACAGCGATGCGGGACGCAGCATCACCCTCAACCGCTACGACTTCATGCGCCGCGCCCAGGGCGGGTTGCAACCGGAACGCAGCTGGGCGATGCCGGACATGCAGGCGCCGCAGTTGCCGACGGCGGCGCAGGGGGTGCCGAGTTCGGTTCCGGCTTCGGGACCCCGTGCCACGATAAAAGCGGTGCCAATTGAAGGGAGCACACGCTTTTGAAATCGACCCTCAATCTGAAAAATAACCCTGTGGTGAGGGGATTCATCCCCGATGGGCAGCGAAGCAGCCCCAAAACCTACCACCGCATAACTCCAGACATACCGTGTTTTGCGGGTTTACGACTGCTGCGCAGCCGGTCGGGGATAAATCCCCTAACCACAGGGGATTGCATTGCCACAGGGGATTGCATTGCCACAGGGGATCGGATTGCCGCAGGGATTGGGGAGGGCATGAGATGAGTGCATTGCCCTACGCCTGGGCCAAGGCCCAGCGCATTCTGTTGTGCGACGGGGTGCTGACCGTGTGCCCATCGACGCCGGGCTGGTCGATCAGCGAGGTGCGGCGGCAGTTCGGTGAAACGTCGCTCAAGCGCGTGCGCGACGACGAACTCGACGGCCTGCTCGCCACGGCCTACGCCGACACCGGCAGCGCCGCCGCCGTGGTTGGCGCAGCAGAAAACGAAGTCGACCTCGATCGCCTGATGCAAGACATGCCGGAAATCACTGACCTGCTCGACACCCAGGACGGCGCACCGGTGATCCGCATGATCAACGCCTTGCTCACCCAGGCCGCGCGCGATGAGGCCAGCGACATTCACATCGAACCGTTCGAAACCCATTCGGTGGTGCGCTATCGGGTCGACGGCACCTTGCGTGACGTGGTCTCGCCGCGCAAGGCGCTACACGGTGCGCTGGTGTCGCGGATCAAGATCATGGCCCAGCTCGACATTGCCGAAAAACGTTTGCCGCAGGACGGTCGGATCGCCTTGCGCGTGGCCGGTCGGCCGATCGACATTCGTGTTTCAACGGTGCCGACCGGGCATGGCGAGCGGGTGGTGATGCGTCTGCTCGACAAGCAGGCCGGACGTCTGCATCTGGAAACCTTGGGCATGGACGCGCAGGTGCTGGCCAAACTCGACCACCTGATCCGCCAGCCCCATGGCATCGTGCTGGTCACCGGGCCGACCGGCAGCGGCAAGACCACCAGCCTGTATGCCGCATTGGCGCGGCTCGATGCGAGTACCAGCAATATCCTCACCGTGGAAGACCCGGTGGAGTACGACCTGCCGGGGATCAGCCAGATTCAGGTCAATGCCAAGATCGACATGACCTTCGCCCTGGCGCTGCGGGCGATTCTGCGGCAGGACCCGGACATCATCATGATCGGCGAGATTCGCGATCTGGAAACCGCGCAAATCGCTGTGCAAGCCTCGCTCACCGGTCACCTGGTGCTGGCGACGCTGCACACCAACGACGCGGTGTCGGCGGTCAACCGCTTGATCGACATGGGCGTCGAACCGTTTCTGCTGGCCTCGTCGATGCTCGGGGTGCTGGCCCAGCGGCTGGTGCGACGCCTTTGCAAAGAGTGCAAACAAGAGGATCCGGCAGCACCGGGGACCTGGCGACCGGTCGGCTGCGCGGCGTGCAATCACACCGGTTACAGCGGCCGCACCGGTATCCACGAATTGTTCTGCATCGACGACGACATCCGCACCCTGATTCACCAAGGGGCAGGGGAGCAGGCCTTGCGCGCTTCGGCCGCGAAAGCCGGGATGTTCAGCCTGCGCGAGGACGGTGAACGCTGGATCCGCAGCGGCGCCACCGCGCCTGAAGAAATCCTCCGTGTGACACGGGACGCCTGATGAACCGCTATCGTTTTGAAGCCGCCGACGCCACCGGCAAGATCGAGTCCGGGCATCTGGAAGCTGACAGTCAGGGTGCCGCGTTCAGTGTTTTACGCGGTCGCGGTTTGACCGCGTTGTCGGTGCACAAGGAAAGCAACGTCGCCCAGCATGGCGGCGGTGGCTTGTTCAGTGCGCGCATGTCGGACAACGATCTGGCCTGGGCCACGCGGCAACTGGCGAGTCTGTTGGGCGCCAGCTTGCCGTTGGAAGCGGCGCTGAGTGCCACGGTCGAGCAGGCCGAGAAAAAACACATCGCCCACACCCTCAGCGCCGTGCGCGCCGACGTGCGCAGCGGGATGCGTCTGGCGGAGTCATTGGCGGCGCGGCCACGGGATTTCCCGGAGATCTATCGGGCGCTGATCGCAGCCGGGGAGGAGTCCGGTGATCTGGCGCAGGTCATGGAACGGCTGGCCGACTACATCGAGGAGCGCAACAACCTGCGCGGCAAGATTCTCACCGCGTTTATCTATCCGGGTGTGGTCGGGCTGGTGTCGATCGGCATTGTGATTTTCCTGCTCAGCTACGTGGTGCCGCAGGTGGTCAGCGCGTTTTCCCAGGCGCGGCAGGACCTGCCGGGGCTGACGTTGGCGATGCTCACCGCCAGCGATTTCATTCGCGCGTGGGGCTGGTTGTGTGCAGCGATCATGGCCGGGGCGTTCTGGAGCTGGCGCTTGTATCTGCGTAACCCGGCGGCGCGTTTGAGTTGGCATCATCGGGTGCTGAAATTGCCGCTGATCGGGCGTTTTATCCTGGGCCTGAACACTGCGCGTTTCGCCTCGACCCTGGCGATTCTCGGCGGCGCCGGGGTGCCGTTGTTGCGCGCGCTGGAAGCGGCGCGGCAGACGCTGTCCAACGACCGCCTGAGTTTGAGTGTCAGCGACGCCACGGCCAAGGTTCGCGAAGGTGTGAACCTGGCGGCGGCGCTGCGGGTGGAGAACGTGTTCCCGCCGGTGCTGATTCACTTGATCGCCAGCGGCGAGAAAACCGGTTCGTTGCCACCGATGCTCGAGCGTGCGGCGCAGACGTTGTCCCGGGATATCGAACGGCGGGCGATGGGCATGACCGCGTTGCTCGAACCGCTGATGATTGTGGTGATGGGCGCGGTGGTGTTGGTGATTGTGATGGCGGTGTTGTTGCCGATCATTGAGATCAACCAATTGGTCCAGTAGCAGGTTTTGATGGTGTCTGATGGGGCCTCTTCGCGAGCAGGCTCGCTCCCACAGGGGAATGCATTTCAGATGTAGGAGCGAGCCTGCTCGCGAAGGGGCCGGTCAGGGCAATAAATAATCAAAACTTTTTCCTGGGACTTTGACATCACCCGACCCTCAATTCCGCCATCCTCGGGTTCTCCTTTCTGTCATCTGCAACCACCCTGCAACGGCTGCAGCCCGATTGCGCAAAACCCTTGATCCAGACACCTCGCAAACCGCGGCAAACACCCGAGAAAATCCGCCGAAAATCACCGCGCAGCTCCCGAGGTTTTTTCCTTTATCTGTCACCGGAAACTGCGAATTTCTCAGTGCGACTTAACCACGGACCCCGCTTGCGAAGGTCAGCGGTGAGTCTTCCCAGTGTCATGCAAGCCATCCGAAAACCTGTGTTCACAACCCAGTTGAAAAGGAGATTCTTCATGTTCAAGCGCACTCTGATCGCAGCTTCCCTGACTGTCGCCGCCCTGGCTTCCGCCCAGGCCATGGCCGCCAACGTAACCGGTGGTGGCGCGACTCTGCCTGCCGCTCTGTACAAAGGTTCTGCCAACAGCATCCTGCCAGCCAACTTCAGCTACCTGGGCACCGGTAGCGGCGTCGGCAAAATCGCTTTCCTGAACAACGATTCGTCGCAGTTCAAAACCACCGGTTCGGTGCACTTTGCCGGCAGTGACTCGGTGCTCAGCGCTTCGGAGCTCAGCGGCTACACCGCCACTTACGGTGCTTCGTACGGCCCGCTGATCCAACTGCCATCGGTGGCCACTTCGGTCGCCATTCCTTACAAAAAATCCGGCCAGACCGCTCTTAACCTGACCAGTGCTCAGCTGTGCGACGTGTTCTCGGGCACCGCTACCAAGTGGGGCGACCTGCTGAAAAACTCCGATGCCACCCCGATTCGCGTTGTGTATCGCAGCACCTCCAGCGGCACTTCGGAAATTCTCACCCGTCACTTGAACGCGGTTTGCCCAACCAGGTTCGCCGTCACCACCACTTTCGCCAACACCTTGAAGCCGGCCGGTACTCCATTGCCAGCGTCTTTCGTGGGCGTGCTTAACACCGCCGACGTCGCCATTGCGGTGAACGCCGTTGACGGCTCCATCGGTTACGTCGGCCCGGACGGCGTGAACGCCAGCAGCAACGCCGTGGTTTCGCGTGTCAACGGTGTTCAACCGACCACCGCTAACGTCACCGCTGCGTTGTCTTCGGCTCCGCTGCCAACCGTTCCATCCAACCCTGCCCAGTGGGCTCCGGTTGTCGCCAACCCAGGCAGCGGTTACCCAATTGCTGCCTACACCAACTTCATCTTCGGCCAGTGCTACAAGGATGCAACTGTGGCCGCTGACGTGAAGGCCTTCCTGACCACTCACTACAGCGTCCCGGGCAACACTGTAGCCACCGTGGCTCACGGCTTCAGCGTGGTTCCAACCAACTGGAAAAATGCGGTGACCGCCAACTTCATCACCAACACCACCGGCAACAACCTGGACATCAACAACGCCAGCATTTGCAACGGTGTTGGTCGTCCTCTGTAAGTCTTCACTCGTAGCGCGCGGTTCGAATGGCAGCCCCTTTGGGGCTGCCATTTTTTTGTCTGGCCCCGCGCAATTACTCCCCAAAGATGAAGTTTGTGTGACATCCGTTCGGTCGTGCCCTGCGCCAACCGCCTATGTCCTAACAGCAGGTGGTTGCCGACCTGCGGCAATCAAAAGGATCTCGTAGTGATGCTTGCTCGCCCATCCCGTCGTCGTACCCACGTCCAGTCCTTCAAGCGTGATGCCGTGGACCCGGCCATGTGGCTGCTCAAGCCGTTGGCCCAGGCGGTGGCGTTGTGTCTGGTGGCGGGCAGTGCGCACGCGCAAACCGCGTTCAGTTCGGGCTGGTTTGCCGCCAAGGGCGCCGCACAACAGGCTGCCGCGGCAAGGCCGAGTACGGGCGGGTTGCCGGGCATGACGCCGCCATTGGCGCAACAGCAGAAAGCCAATCAGCAACTGCAACGCTCGATTCAGACGTTGAACAACACCGTGGCCGCGATTGCTGCGCAACAGGCGGCGCAGGCTGCCGGGCGGGCGTCAGCGTTGGGCACCGTGCAGTTTGTGCCGGACGGTCTGGGCGAGGGCGGCCTGAAGGTCGATAACAGCCTGGCGCAGGGCTGGCAGCACGCCAAAGGCCCGCAGCAGACCCAGATCGATGGCAAGACCACGGTGAAGATCGAGCAGACCGCCGACAAGGCGATTCTCAACTGGGAAACCTTCAACGTTGGCCGCAACACCACGGTCGAATTCGCCCAGCAATCCAACTGGGCCGTGCTCAACCGGGTCAATGATCCGAATGCGCGCGCCAGTCAGATTCAGGGCCAGATCAAGGGCGACGGCACGGTGATGCTGATCAACCGCAACGGCATCGTGTTCAGCGGCACCAGCCAGGTCAATGTGCGCAATCTGGTCGCGGCGGCCGCCAACATCACCGACATTCAGTTCCGCGATCGTGGCCTGTACTTCGACAGCACCGGCAGCCAACCGACGTTCACCGACGCCGCCGGCAAGGTGCTGGTGGAGCGCGGCGCCTCGATTGCAACGCACAAGCCGGCAACCTCCACCGACGCCGGGGGTTATGCCTTGCTGCTCGGCAACGAGGTGCAGAACGACGGCAGTATCAACACCGCCAAGGGCCAGACTGTGCTCGGCGCCGGTGATCGTTTCTATATCCGCAAAGGTTCGGGCACCGAGGGCAACGGCTTCTCCACGACGTTCGGCAGCGAAGTCATTCCCGGCTTCAAGGCGGGTAGCGGTGCCGGCAAGGTGAGCAACAGCGGTTTGATTCAGGCCGCCACCGGCGACATCACGCTGACCGGTCATGATGTGCAGCAGAACGGGGTACTGCTGAGCAGCACTTCGGTGGCCACACGCGGCACGATTCACATATTGAACCCGGCCACAGACACCAGTGGCAGCGTTACGTTGAGCCAGGGCAGCGCCACGGCAATCATGCTCGACAGTAGCGATCTGACGGCGCTCGACAGTCAGCACAAAGCCGCGCTGACCGGTGTGAATGCCAACAACAAGGTGCGCGGCGACCAGTCGCGAGTCGAGATTCAGAGCGGCGGCAGCGTCGAATTCCAGAGCGGTTCGATCACCCTCGCCACCGGCGGCCAGGTCGCGGTGACGGCGGGGCGGCGCAGTCTGGTACGCGACGGCGCGATGATCGATGTCTCGGGGGCCATCGGCGTCAAGGTCGCGATGGAATCCAACAACATCAAGATCAACGTGCAAGGCAACGAGCAGCGCGATGCGTCGGTCAACCGCGACAAAGGCGCGCTCAACAGCAATGACGTCTGGGTTGATGTGCGTGATTTGGTGTATGTGCCGGCCGGCACCCATGGCTATGCCACGGATCGCTGGTACACCGCCGGTGGTTTGCTGGAAGTCGGCGGCTATCTCGGCACCCAGGGCCACAGCGTCGGCGAGTGGATGGCGCAGGGCGGGAGGGTCAGTTTTGCCGGGAACGATGTCGTCACCGAGAAAGGCTCGTTGATCAACCTGTCCGGCGGCACGCTGGATGTACAAAGCGGCGAGATTCGACAGAGCTGGCTGCGCGGCGCCGATGGTTATCTTTATGAAGTTTCAAGAGCGCCGGGCGACATGCTCTACACCGGCTTGTACAAGGGCTATGAGGACAGCAGCGAGCGTTGGGGCCAGACGAATTATTACTACACCCCGCTGATCGCCCCGAGCACACGTGTCGAGTCGGGCTACACCGTGGGCCGCGATGCCGGGCAACTGGTGATCGCGACCAGCAACGCGGTGCTCAACGGGCAGATGCTGGGCGAAGCGTATCAGGGGGAGCGTCAGACCCAGACGCCACGTGCAGCGGTGGACGGTTATGAGCAGAGCCAGACTGCAGTAGCACGGCGCGCGCAACTGATCGTCGGCAGTTATGACCCGGCCTATGTCGCCTCGGCGGGCGGCTTGTTGTATGGCCTCAACCCGACATTTGATCAGGTGCGGATTGGCGGCGAGAAACCGCTTGATGGCAATGATCAGAGCCTGCTCGCGGCCGTCTCCGAAGCGCGCAAGGGCAAGCTGTTTCTCGATGCCGGTCAGCTCAACGGATTCACGTTGGGCGCGTTGAAAGTAGCGGCCAGTAATGTGATCAGCGTAAACGAGGCGCTCAAGGTCGATACCGGGGGCGACATCACGCTTTACGGGCCGGAGGTGCAGGTCAATGCCGATCTCACGGTCCGCGGCGGCAGTGTGCGTTTGGGCAATGTGCTCAATCAGTTGCAGGTCAACAAGGTCACCGACAGCAGAATTCCGGCCGCGACGGGGCACGCCAACCGCGTCACCGTGGCGCAAGGTGTGCAACTGGATACCCGTGGCCTGTGGAGCAATCTGGGCACCAACCCGGACGACAGCAAGGCGCTTGCCTATTTGAACGGCGGCCTGATTTCGATCCGCAGCAGCGGCGATATCGACGTCCAGGCCGGGAGCGTGCTGGATGTTTCTTCGGGTGCGGCAGTGCTGGCGAGCGGCAAGACCCGCGGCGGCAAGGGCGGCAGCTTAACGCTGGAGTCCAGCGCCATCACCGCGACAGGCAATTCGCAGCTCATTCTGGACGGCGATGTGCGGGGTTACGGTGTCACCGGCGGTGGCACGCTGTCGGTCCAGGCCAACAAGGTACTGATCGGCGCGACCGATGAGGGGCTGGCCGAGCGTACTTTGCAACTGGCACCGAACCTGTTCAGCAAGGGCTTCTCGGCGTACAGCATCACCGGCCTGAACGGCCTGGAGGTGGCTGACAACAGCGTGATCGACGTCACCATGCCGGTTTATCGATTCGCTGAAGCCGCGCCGAGTCAGGCCAGTGGCGCCGATCCGCAGGCTGCGCTGCAGGTGTGGACACCAACGCTGTTTCAGGAAAACCCGACCAAGGCGGTGTTGACCCAACGTGGCGGCGCCAGCCTGTCGTTGCAGGCCGGCTCGAGCAGTGCCGGCCTGATCGATCCGCTCAACACGGCGCTGACGCTCGGGGCGGGTTCACGCATCAGTGTCGACCCGGGGCAGCGAATCGGCCTGCGCGGGCCGGGTCAAATCACGCTGAACGGCAAGCTGAACGCCTGGGGCGGCACTATCGATATTCGCCAGCAGCAGTTCGGTTCGAGCGATCCTGCCGAGAACGTGCAGGAGGCTGCCAACCAGGCGCACAACCGTTCGATCTGGATCGGCGAACACGCCGTGCTGGATGTGGCCGCTCGCGCGACCACCGCCGTCGATGCGCTGGGCCGGGTCTACGGCCAGGTCGGCAAGGGCGGCAGTATTGTCATTGGCGGTGAAATCGACGCGAAGAAGGCCACCGCCACGTCTGCCGACGCTTATGTGATCGTGCGCCACGGCGCGCGTCTTGATGCGTCCGGTGCTCAAGCCGTGCTGGATATCGCCGGGCAGGGGCCGACCACGGTTGCCACTGACGGCGGGAAGATTTCCCTGAGTGCCTACAACGGCCTGTTTATTGAGGGCAGTCTGCAGGCGGCTGCCGGAGGTGCAGGGGCGGCCGGTGGTCGACTGGACATCGCCCTGGAAACGCCGATCTACAACCCGACGCTGGCCAGCAATGATGTGCGCTTGCCCAGAGAACTGATCATTGGCCAGGGGCAGGGCGAATCGCGCTTGCCAACTGACCTTGAGCCGGGTGATTCGAATCAACAGTTGGTCTACGGCCGCACACGGCTGAGTGCCGACACCTTGATGAGCGGTGGTTTCGATCATCTGGGCCTGTTGAGCAATGGTCTGATTTCATTCGACGGCGATGTCGACCTGCATCTGAATCAGAGCTTGAGCCTGTATGCCGGTGCCGTGTCACTGGCTGCGGACGCCAAGGACTCTGCGCGAATCCATCTGTCTGCGCCTTACCTGCGGATGCTGGGCACGGGCCTCTACTACAGCTCCAATGCGGTGATACGGCCAAGGGTCATGAACGCGCCGACACCGAACCTGTCGGCGGCGCAGTTCAGTACCACCTCTGACTTGCTGGACATTGGCAACAGCCTGTCATTCGGTACCTTGGGGACGATCGCGCAACTCGACGCACCGGCCCTGCGGGTCGGTCGGCGTGGCTTCGCGCAGGTCTCCCTCGCCAGTTCGGGCGACATGCGTTTTCTCGCATCCGCCATCGGGCCACTTTCCGACCTTTGGGCCGCAGGCGACTTGAACCTCAGTGCGGCACAGATCTATCCGGTGACCGGGGCGAGTGCCAGGGTGCGTGCCGGCTTTCAGCAGGAGGCGGCCCCCTCTGAGGGTACCTTGCGCATTCTCGCCAACGGCGCGGCGCCCAACGCGTTGCCCTATTCGGTGTTCGGCAACCTGACGCTGGCTGCCAGCCGCATCGAACAAGGCGGGGTGTTGCGGGCACCACTGGGTTCGATCACGCTGGGTGAGAACACCCAATCGGTGCTGACCCGAGACGTTCAGTTGTTGCCGGGCAGTCTTACGTCTGTCAGTGCGGCCGGGCTGGTCATGCCCTACGGCGGCACGACCGATGGCATCGACTATCGCTATAACGGCAACTCGGTATCGCTCAAAGGCATCGTGGGGGCTTCGACCTGCGTGACCTTGTTGTCGCAGTACATCGATGTGGCGCAAGGGGCCTTGATCGACCTCTCGGGTGGTGGCGACTTGCGTGGCGCCGGTTTCATCTCCGGCCGTGGCGGCTCTACCGATGCGCGGTTCAATCCGTTGGTGCGCAATGCCAATGACGGCACTTTCAGCCTGCCGGGGCTGGCCAGCAATCCGGTTTACGCCATCGTGCCGGGCAATCAGAGTGTTTATGCGCCGGTGCTTGCCGAGGCGGGCGCGGGCGATCCGCGTATCGGCCAGCAAATCACCATCGGCGCCGGTGTGCCGGGTCTGGCGGCCGGTACGTATACGTTGCTGCCATCGACCTTCGCGCTGTTGCCGGGTGCATTGCGCGTCGAGGTCAGCGGGCAGGCCCTGGCGGGTGCCACCCACGGCGCCTTGCCACTGCGCAACGGCTCATGGGCCGCCAGCGGGCAGATGTCGATTGCCAATACCGGTGTGCGCGACAGTCTTTCCAGCGCGCTGATTCTGACTTCGGCCGATGTTCTGCGGCGTTATTCGCAATACAACGAAACCGGCTTCACCCAGTTCATCAAAAATGACGCCGTGCGCCTGGGTGTGTCACGCGCGCTGGCGCCGATGGATGGCAAGTTGCTGGAGCTGCGTTTCAATAGCGGCGAGGGCCGTGACATTGCCCTGGACTTCAATGGACAGGTGCTGTTCAAACCGAGCGAAGGCGGTGTGGCGGGCACCGCAGTCATTGACTCGGTCGACGGCAACATCGAGGTGCTGGGGGCCGGTCGACAGCGCACGCAGGACTTCAGCGGCATCTCGTTGTACGCCGACAGCCTGAATCGCATGAGTGCCGGGAGGCTGGCCATTGGCGCCATGCCTACGGTGGAATACGGCAGTGGCGGCAATATTGTCGCCTTCGCCGACAACATCAGTTCCGACAACATCGTTTTGCGTGAAGGTGCCGTGCTTTCAGCGCCAGAGGTGGTGCTGCGAAGCCGTAAAACCAACGGTGGCATCACCCTTGAGGCAAACTCGGGAATCAATACGCTGGGACGCGGCGCGGCCCCGTTCGACTCGACTGGCGGTTTTGTCTACAGCCCAGGCCAGGCCAGCCTGCTGCTGGTCTCCAATGGCTGGACCAATGTGCTGGCGCCCGCGAAGGCCGTCGGTCTCGATGGCGCCGGCAGTATCCGCATCGGCGTCTGCGCGCTTGCAGCGTGCACGGCCCCGACGACCCTTTACTCCAGTGGCAGCATCACTGCCGCAACCGACAACCAGTTTGAGTTGAGCGACGCGGTGCGTTTCGGAACGCGGCATCTGTCGTTGGCGGTGGGGGCGATCAATGTTGGCGATACCCAGGTGCTGGCGGGCGCAGAGGGGCGCGTGCCCGTCGGCCTCACGCTGAGCCAGAACGTGCTCGAACGGCTGCTGCAGGGCGACACGCAATTCGGTGCTCCCGCGCTGGAGTCGCTGAATCTGACGGCCCGTGAATCCTTCAATTTTTTCGGCAGTGTGTCGCTCGATACGCTGGACCCGCTGACCGGTCGCAGCAAATTGCAGAACCTGATCCTGACAACACCGGCCATCTATGGTCAGGGTGACGAGCAGGATGTGGCAACCATCCGCACCGCCAACCTGATCTGGAACGGCGCCCCGCAAGAGCCGGGTGCAGTGGTCAAGGGTGGGGCCGGCGCGGGGCGCGGGACGCTGGACATTCAGGCGCAGCGCATCGAGTTGGGTTACGGGCCGAATCCACAACCCAGCGGCCTCGATCAGAACGACCGTCTGGCCTTGGGTTTCGCCAACGTCAACCTGACGGCGAGTGAACGCATCACCGCCAACCACAAGGGCAGTCTTGCGGTGTACCAGGAGCAGGGCGCGTATGACCCGGTCAAGGGTTACGCCTACAGCGGCGGCAACCTGAATTTGCGTACGCCGTTGCTGACCGGTGAAGCCGCATCGGTCACCGTGTTGAAGGCGGGCAACAATCTGCTGCTGTCGGGCGCTGCCGGTGCGGCAAAGGCTGATGCCCTGGGGGCGGAACTGAACCTTGAAGCGGACAATGTCGTGCTCGATGGGCGGATTGCCCTGGCCAGCGGAAAACTGGCAGTCCAGGCCGAGAATGACGTGACCCTGACGGGTAACGCGCAACTGGATCTGGCCGGGCGCACCCTGCCGTTCAACGATGTGAACAAATACAGCTGGGGCGGGGATGTGTCGCTCTTCAGCCACAAAGGCAATATTCGCCAGGCCGCCGGATCGCGAATCGACCTCTCGGCGCAAAACAACCAGGCTGGCAATCTCAGTGCTGTGGCATTGGCGGCGAATGCCGGGGTGGTTGATCTGCAAGGCGCCATCCTCGGTGCGAGCAGCGGCTATTACGATGCCGGCGGCACCTTGGTGCCGTACAAGGCCGGTGGCGTGGACATCCGCGCGCAACAGCTGGGCGCTGACTTGAATCAACAGTTCGCCGCGCTCAACCAGCGTTTGAACGCCGGGCAGGTGTTCGGCAGCCGCAGCTTCCAGTTCAAACAGGGCGATCTGCTGATCGGCGACGGGCTCAAGGCCGGCGAAGTCAACGTGTCGGTGGACAACGGTAGCCTCACCGTTGCAGGCCTTGTCGACGCCAGTGGCGAGCGGGTCGGCAGCATTCGCCTGGCCGGCAAAAACGCTCTGACGCTCGCCGGCAATGCCGTGCTCGATGCCCATGGTCGTGTGCTGCGAATTGATAGTTACGGCAAGATCATTGACGCGCCGAACCGCGCCATGGTCGAGCTCAACTCCGGTGATGGCCTGCTCACGCTGGCCTCCGGTGCACGGATTGATTTGCGCCATGGCACCGCTGCAGTCAACGGCAAACTACCGGGGCAGAATGACGGGCTGCAACGTGGCACGCTGGAGTTGAACGCGCCTCGACTGGGCGTTGGCGATATCGCTATCGATGCCAGCGGTGCTTTGAACATTCAGGGGGCACGCGCCATCGGCCTCAACGGTATGCGCCGTTACACCGATGCCCGTGATGGTGTCGATCCGACTGCCAGTGACCGTCCGTATCAGGTGATCGATCAGGCCATGTTCGATCGCATCGACGGTGATAGCAGCGCGTTCATCGACGCGGCGCTGGTCAATCATGATCTGCTGCAGCGCAAGCTGGCTGGCCTCAACAATGCCTCTTACGCTGACGCTTTCCATCTGCGCCCAGGCGTGGAAATCGCCAGCAGGACGGTCGATGGTGACCTGGTGGTGGAGGGCGATATCGACTTGTCCCGTTACCGCTACGCCAGCCTCAACCCGCATTCGCAAAAGACTGCGGTCTATGGCTCAGGCGAGTCCGGTAGCCTGGTGATGCGTGCCGGCGGCAACCTGGATATCTACGGCAGCCTCAACGACGGTTTCGCACCCCCACCGGAAACGGTCGACGATGCCGGCTGGAAACTGCTGCCGGGTGTACAGCCGTTTGGCGGCGACCTGATTGTGCCCGGCGCGGGTGTGACGCTGGCTGAAGCTACGCTGTTTCCAGCGGGCACCACGCTCAATTACGACTTGCCGATTCAAGCGACCACCCTGGCCAGCGGCACCTTACTGCCAACCGAGGGCGTGCTGGTCAACGACTATCTGATGAATGCTGGCACGGTGTTGTCGGGCGCCATTCATGATGCCTCGGGCACGCTGTTGTACGCCGCCGGCACGTTGCTCAACGACAGCGTGACGTTGCCGGCAGGCAGTCGCCTGGGGGCAGGCATTCGGTTGAACGATGCCACCCGCCTGCAAGCCATGCTCTGGCCCAAAGACGTACCCCTGCCGCGTGCAACCGGCGCCGATAACAACGCCGTGGGCGTGAAATTGAGGGGCACACTGGCGTTGCTGCGCGGTTCGCTGATCCCGTCCATGACCGACGTTGTACTGGCCGACGGCACAGAGTTCATTGAGTTGCGCGGTTACACCAACACCACGCAACAGGGCCGCAACTGGGCCGTGGCGAGCATGCTGGCGCCGGGCAGTTCTTCGTGGTCGATGCGCGTAGTGGCCGGGGCCGACCTTGACGCTGCCGACAGCCGTGCGCTGAAGCCACTGACTGCGGACGGCAACCTGCGTCTGGCCGATACCCATTACGGCCTGAAAGTGACCGAGAAGAAGCTCGACACCAAGTGGGCGCAAGGCAACGCCCTCAACCGTCCGGCCGGCGAGGTCGTAGCGGATGCGGACCTGCATCTTTGCGATGAAAACCCGGGGGCCTGTGTCGCGCCAGCCAAGTTCCTGTGGGCAGAAGGCAACTGGTTGGGCATGGAACCGGGTACACCGATCAGTGAAGAGGACCTGTACTGGTGTGACATTGATCCGGGCGGCTGTATGCCGAACAAGGGCGGCATTGCCGTCACCACCCACTCGCAAATGTTCAGCGTGCTGCGCACCGGTACCGGTGATCTCGATCTGTTGGCGGCCGGGAATCTGAGCATGCAGTCACCTTTCGGCGTGTACACGGCCGGCACTCAGTCCAGCGATATTGATCCGCGCCATAACCAGTCTCGTGGACGTCTGAGCGACGATGGCTCGGTGCTTGGCAGCAAAGGCGCCGACTATGAAAAATGGGTCAATGGCGGGACTGAAAGCCTTTATCAGGCCTGGTACCCGACGCTGGGCGGCAACCTGACGCTCAGTGCCGGCGGCTCGGTATCAGGCGATACGGTCGGACGGCGAGGGTTGAGCAATTCCGCCGTCTATCGAGAGCAGGTTGCCAGTGCGTCGGTGGGCAACTGGCTCTGGCGTCAGGGCACGGGTAACAGCGATGTACCGACGGCGTGGTGGATCAACTTCGGCAGTTATGCCACCCAGCCGTTGCCGGATCAAAGCGTCGACAACGGACCTTATCTGGTGGGTTTCACCGGTTTCGGCACCTTGGGCGGCGGCAACGTCAACCTGCGTGCCGGTAGCGATGCGGGCATGCTCAAGCCTTTGGGCGACCGCCAGAACAATCCACGCAGCCAGGGCCTGATCGTGGCAGTGGGCAGCACCGGCCGCGTCGGCAGTGACGGCAGCCTGCAACTGACCGGTGGTGGCGACATGGACATCCGCATCGGCGGTACGCTCAATCCGTCATTGCTGGCGCGCGCCGGGGACAGCGGCGTCGCAGCACCGCGCCACGATTTGCAGGGTACCTTGGTCAATCTGCGCGGCGCGGCGCAATTGTCAGGTGGCGCGCTGGGTGCAATCAATCTGCAGTACGGTGCGGCGGCTGCCTTTCAGGATCCGCGTGAAACCCGCGCCTTTGACCCGTTTACCTCGACGCTGGGCAGTGCTTCCGGTGGTCTGGTGTTGATTCCCGGCGACTCGGGCATGCGCCTGAGTACCCGCGGCGATCTGGTGCTGGGCGGCGCGGCCGATCCAGGCCGGGTACGGTTGCAGAATTCCTCGGCGTTTACCGATGCCGAGGGCGTCCTTCACGCCGGCGGCGGCTTGACGGGCTTCTCCTTGTGGACGGATCACACCGCCATTGATCTGTTCTCGGCGGGGGGGAATCTGACGCCAAGTACGCAGTTGGCCGAGACCAACACGCAGGGGCCGGTGCCAGGCCTCAATTCCTCGCCGACCGACGGGCGATTTGTCTATCCGTCGGTGTTGCGTGCGGTTGCCGCTCAAGGCTCAATCTATGCCGGTCTGTCGGCGGCTTACAAAGACCCAGGCGATGCTGCCGCCCCCACGTACTCGCTGTTGTTGGCGCCGTCCAGCGCCGGGCAACTGGAAATGCTCGCCGGCGATTCGATCTATGCCGGCGGTTACGCGATCAACCAGTCCGGCGCCAACCTGTCGAGTATCGCCACGCCGTTCGCGCCAGCGTTCACCGGTTATGCGCAATACAACGCCAGCAGACCGCTGAAGAGCAATTACAGCGACGATGGCGTGGCACCGGCGGTGAACTCGCGTTATCCATTGTTCGCTTTCGGCGCAGACACTTATTCGGGAACCAGCGGTGTGCAGGCGCCGGCACGTTTTTACGCCTTGAGCGGTGATCTGGTGGGCGTTCGTAGCGGCGAAACCCTGTACTTCGAAACCTCGCTGCGCACCTGGTATGAAGCCGCGGCGCCGGTCTGGATGCTGGCAGGGCGCGACATTGTGGCGTCTGGCTCCAATCTGGGCCAGTCGACCAGGGCGCCGCAGCCAATGGGCTGGAATAACGAGGCGATCAGCTCTTCAGGCAATCTCTTCATTCACAACGACCCACGCGATGTCTCGCGGGTTTCGGCCGGTCGCGACATCCTTTACAGCAGCTTCGACATCGCCGGCCCCGGCCTGCTGGACATCAATGCCGGGCGCAACATTCTGCTGGAGGACCGTGCCGGTATCACCAGCCTCGGGTCGATCGTGGCCGGGGACAGGCAACCAGGTGCCAGTGTGGTGCTGCAAGCGGGAGCGGGCGCGCAAGGCCCGGATTACTCGCGATTCATCGCGCGGTATCTGAGCCCGCAGAACCTTGCCAGGCCTGACGCGGCGCTCAGTGATCAACCGGGCAAAGTGGTCAAGACCTACCTCGACGAATTGCAGAGTTGGCTGACCCTGGGTTATGGCTTCAGTGGCAGTGCAGAGCAGGCGCAAGCTTTTTTCGCTGCGCTGCCCAATACCGAGCAAGCCGTTTTTGCCCGGCAGGTGTACTTCGCCGAACTGCGCGCCGGGGGCCTGGAATACAACGATGCCGACGGCCCGCGCAAAGGCAGTTACCTGCGCGGTCGCAACGTCATTGCGGCGCTGTTCCCGACCACCGACGTGGCGGGCAATGCGATCCGCTACGACGGCGACATCACCCTGTACGGCGGCGCCGGGGTCAAGACCCTGTTCGGCGGCGACATCCAGATGCTCACCCCGGGCGGCGGTCAGGTGTTCGGCATCGAAGGTGCGGCGCCGCCGTCCACAGCGGGGATCATCACCCAGGGCTCGGGCAACATTCAGCTCTATTCGCAGGGCAGCATTCTGCTCGGGCAGAGCCGGATCATGACCACCTTCGGTGGCTCGATCCTCGGCTGGTCGGCCGAAGGTGACATCAACGCCGGTCGCGGCTCGAAAACCACCGTGGTCTACACCCCGCCAAAACGCGTCTACGACACTTGGGGCAACGTCACGCTGTCGCCATCGGTGCCGAGCACCGGTGCCGGTATCGCCACGCTCAACCCGATTGCCGAAGTGGCACCGGGCGATATCGACCTGATCGCGCCGCTGGGCACCATCGATGCGGGCGAGGCGGGGATTCGTGTGTCGGGCAACGTCAACATTGCCGCGCTGACGGTGGTCAACGCTGCCAACATCGCGGTGCAAGGCAAGACCACTGGCGTGCCAATGGTGGCGGCAGTGAACACCGGGGCGATCACCTCGGCCAGTTCCGCTGCGTCTTCGGCGACCCAGGCCGCTGAGGATGTTGCACGTCAACAACAGGCAGCGGCGCGGCAGAACCAGGCGTCGGTGTTCACCGTGCAGGTGCTGAGTTTCGGCAACGAGCAACTGGCCCCTTCGCGCGATGGCGCCAGCCGTGCGCCGGCCGCCGGGTACAACCCGAACAGCCCGGTGCAAGTGCTGGGGGCGGGGGCGCTGGATGAACAGGCGAAACAGCAGTTGACCGAGGAGGAGCGCGGACAACTGACGCTGTAAAAGACTCTCGTGTAGTACTTTGGGCGGCCGGTGGTCGCCCTTTTTTTAGTGGGATGGAGACCCTTAGGGATACGCATGTCGAGCATGCAGAAGGTTCAGAATCTCGATGCAGTCGGTCACGCGATAAACCACAACGTAGTTGGGATGAACAACGATTTCCCGGGTACCGGCTACCCGACCGAATCTATAAAGGTAGGGATGTCGTGGAAGGGCTGAGGTAGCCGCTTCGATGGCTACGTTCAGTTGACTGGCCGCAAGGCGTTGCGGTCAGCGATGTAATTCAGGGTTTGCCAGAGTTGAGTGCGAGCTTCGGGTCGCCAGTCAACCCGCACTGTTTTTGTTGAGTTTCGATTCGATGAGGGCGCGCATCTCGGCCATCACCTGCTCGTGGGGGATGTTGGGGCGCGGATCATCCATCGAAGCCTGCACCTGGGCCCGGAACCAGCGATCATGGCTGGCGGCCTGCTCTGGGGTTTCGAAGTCTGAAACGATGGGGGAACGTTCGGCGCTCATAATGACCTCCATGATCAATCTGAAGCAGTCTAAGGGGGATGTGGCTCGCTGTCGTCACTGGCAAGACGAAGTGCCCAGTATCCCGAAGCGCTGGCGGGAAAGATGTCAGACGTTTCCGTGGGTCAGGTGGGCGTTTCACCGGATTCCGTAGGCTTCATCACATCTGTGGGAGCGAGCCTGCTCGCGAAGACGTCTGAACATTCAACTAATGTTGACCGACCAATCGTTATTGCGAGCAGGCTCACTCCTACAGGGGGTTGGGGCATATTTCAGAAGGCGTAAGGGATGCTGACCTTGGCCCAGAGCATGTCGCCCTCCGGCCGGTTCTCCACGTCAAACTCCCTGGCCCAGCGAATCTCCGCGCTGGCGTACT
This sequence comes from Pseudomonas sp. AD21, assembly GCF_002878485.1. Lineage (NCBI taxonomy): Bacteria > Pseudomonadati > Pseudomonadota > Gammaproteobacteria > Pseudomonadales > Pseudomonadaceae > Pseudomonas > Pseudomonas sp. AD21. Next base: position 9,171 of record NZ_NQYG01000056.1, on the reverse strand, counting down.
TGAGGAAGGTCAGGTGCAGCGCCGGACCAATCGCGAACACCTGGCCGCGTACGCCGTCGTCCACGTCCTGCCCGGCGAACTGCACGGTGTGGCCGTACTGTTTGTCGTCGGTGGTCTGCTTGAGGTAGTAGCCGTTGAGGCCGAGCATCAGGTCGTCGGTGATCTTGTAGCTGGCCGAATAATCGAAGTGGAAGATCTGCCCGGACTTGTAATCGGTGTCTTTGTTCTTCTCGTTGAAGCTGTAGGTGGTCTTCATCGACACTTCGGTCTTGTCGGTGGGCAGCCAGGTGAACGAGAACAGCGGCTTGTAGGTGTAGAAGTTGTTACTGGTGTTGGCCAGCCGATCGACGCTGTATTCGCCAGTGGGTACGGTGACTTCGAGGGCGGCGCCGAGGGTCAGGTTCTTGCCCATGTCCCACAGGATGATCGGCGCAAAAGTGGTATCACCCATGCCTTCGCGGGTATCGCTGAGGCCGTATACCGAGACTTCCTGCTTGAGCCAGGGCTGGGCGATGTAGCCGGCCAGACGTCCGCCGAACACCCGCACCGGGCTCAGGTAATCGAGGCGCGGGATCACCGCAGTGGACTCGATGTCGACATTCGGCACCTTGCCGCCAAACGAACTGATGTTGAGCTTCGTCGCCTTGTAATGGTTGTAGTAGAGGTTGAACGCGACCATGTTCTGCGGAAGGCTGTCGACCTCCAGTGGCAGTATGAAGAAGCCGTCGGTGCCGGTGCCGATGTTGTCGACGCCGGCTTCGGTGGCCAGGGCAGGCAACGTCAGGGTGCAACCCGCCGTGAAAAGGGCGAGCGGCAAGAAGGAGGTCGCACGGTTCGGGCTCATAACTGTCCTCATTATTATTGTGATTGGGACCTGGCACCGGTCGCATGGGGCGCCGGTACGATAGAAATAAGCGTTTGGCGCACATTGAGGCAGGGTATTGGCGGACATCGAGGGGGGCTTCTGCGGACAGCCCGCGTCCCCTGTGCTAACTTCCTTCGACATAACCGGTTACAAAAATAACAATCAAGCGTGATCCGGAATGTCAGCCCCCATGAACGTAAAAGTCCAAGACCCCACCTTCGAACTGGCGCTGGTGTCGCCGTTCCTCCTGCAAACCCTCGCCGAAGTCGTGCAGAACAAGGGCATCGACGCTGAAAGCCTGTGCCGTGGCCTGGGCTTCACGCTCGAGGATCTGCAGGACCCGGCGCAACGGATTTCCTATCGCCAGGCCGTGGCGATGATTCAGCGCGCGCTCAAGGTGCTGCCCAATCAGGGGCTCGGCCTGTGGGTCGGTGCACAGAATGTGTTGGGTACGCTGGGGTTGCTCGGGCATGTGTTGTCGCTGTGCAAGACCTTGCGCGATGCCTTTACGTTGGGGATTCGCCATCAGCACACCTCCGGCGGGATCGTGGTGTCGAGTGTCGACGTGGTGGGCGCACAGGTGCACCTCGATGCCGAGTGCCGCTTGCCGTTCGCCGAGGTGCAGGTGTTCGCGGTCGAGGAGTTTTTCGCCAGTCTGCTGGTGTACGGTCGGGCATTGGCCGGCAGCGAATTCAAGCCGATCGCCGTGGAGTTTGTGCACGCCGCGCCGGACTATCTGAGCGAATACCAGCGCTTGCTCGGGCCGGATGTGCGTTTCGGCTGCCTGCACAACCGCATGCTGATCGACGCGCAGTGGCTGGACGTGAACCTGCCCAATCATCATTCTCTGGCGCTGCGTCAGGCCGTTGCGTTGCTGGAGCTGGAAGCGGCGCAGGTGCACCAGAAACTCGATCTGATTCAGGCGGTGGAGCGGGCGATTGCCCGGGACCTGAGCCGGGGCAGCCATATCGAGAAGATCGCCGGTGACCTGAACATGAGTAGCCGCACCTTGCGCCGCCGCCTGACCGAGCACGCACTGACCTTCGAGGCATTACTGGAACAAGTGCGTCAGGCTCGGACGATGAGTCTGCTGGCCAATCCGGACATGCCGATCGAGCGCATCACCGAAGAGGTCGGCTACAGCGATGTGCGCAGCTTCCGTCGGGCGTTCAAGCGCTGGACGGGGATGAGCCCGAGCGCGTGGCGGTATGACACAAACCCTCACCCCAGCCCTCTCCCAGAGGGAGAGGGGGCCGACCGAGGTGTCTCGCGTCCTACATCGATCTGAAAGATTTTTGTCGATTATGGATTCGGTACATCATTTTCAAGTCGGCGTATCTCTACAGCTTCCCCCATTCAGTTCCCTCTCCCTCTGGGAGAGGGGCTTTTAGCATTCTCCAAACCCACACAAACCTTCCGGCTACAGGTAAACTCCCGCGCACTTTCCCAAGGAGTTCACATGAGTTACTACCAGCCGGGCATTCTCGCCACCCCCGTTCCTGCGCAAGCACGTCACCTGTTTTTCACCCTGGAGTCGGTAGAAGCACTGCCGCAGGCGATCGACAACCTGCTGAGCCTGGTGGACGGCAAGTCGGCGGTGGTCGGTTTCGGTGAATCCCTGGCCAAGGCCCTCAACGTGCAGATCGACGGCCTGCGCAGCTTCCCGGCCATGACCGGCGTCGGCGTGGAAAACCCCTCGACCCAGCACGCACTGTGGGTCTGGCTGCACGGTGTCGACCGTGGTGATCTGCTCAACCGCTGCAACGCCTTCGAAGCTGCGCTGGCCCCGGCCCTGCGCCTGGTGCAGGCTCAGGAAGCCTTCCGTCACAAGGACGGCCACGACCTGACCGGCTACGAAGACGGCACTGAAAACCCGCACGACGAAGCCGCCATTGCCGCTGCGTTGTTGGGTGAGGGCGCCGAAGGTCTGGTCGGCGGCAGCTTTGCCGCGATTCAGCAGTGGCAGCACGATCTCAAGGGTTTCCATAAGCTGTCCGCCGACGACAAGGACAACATCATGGGCCGTCGCCTGAGCGACAACGAAGAGATCGACGACGCGCCAGTCTCCGCCCACGTCAAACGCACCGCCCAGGAAAGCTTCGCCCCCGAAGCGTTCGTCGTGCGTCGTTCGATGCCGTGGATCGAAGGCGACCGCGCCGGCCTGATGTTCCTCGCCTTCGGTTTCTCGCTGGATGCTTTCGAAGCGCAACTGCGCCGCATGAGCGGTCTGGAAGACGGCATCACCGATGGCCTGTACCGCATCAGCCGGCCGATCACCGGCGGCTACTACTGGTGTCCGCCGCTCAAGGACGGCCACCTCGACCTGCGCGCCCTGCGCATCGGCTGAGGTTTATCAAACAAACGGAGGGGATGACCATGGGCGTGGTGCGTTGGGGCATGATTGGTTGCGGCAGCGTTGCCGAGCGCAAGAGCGGGCCGGCCTTCTACAAGGCGCCCGGCTCGGCGCTGGTGGCGGTGATGGGCCGGCGGCTCGAAGCGGTGAGCGATTACGCCACGCGCCATGGCATCGCCCGGGTCTACACCGACGTCGATGCATTGATCAACGACCCCGAGGTGGACGCGGTGTACATCGCCACGCCCCCCGACAGTCACCACACCTACAGCCTGAAGGTCGCTGCCGCCGGCAAGCATTGCTGTGTCGAGAAACCGATGGCGCTCAACGCCGGGCAAAGCCGCGAGATGCAGCAGGCGTTCGCCGATGCTGGTCTGCACTTGTTCGTCTCCTACTACCGCCGCTCGTTGCCGCGCTTTCAACAAGTGCGGCAATGGCTGGCGCTGGGCCGTATCGGTGAGGTGCGGCACCTGAGCTGGACGCTGACCAAGGCCCCCTCGGCAACGGATCTGGACGGCAGCGCCAATTGGCGCACCGACCCGCACGTAGCCGGCGGCGGTTACTTCGCCGATCTGGCCAGCCACGGTTTTGACCTGTTCCAGTACCTGCTCGGCGACATCGTTGAAGTCGTCGGTTTCACTGCGCGGCAGGCCGGTCTGTACGCCGCCGAGGATGCGGTCAGCGCCAGTTGGCGGTTTGGCTCTGGAGCGCTGGGCATGGGCTGCTGGAGCTTTGTTGCGGATCGGCGCGAGGATCGGGTCGAGATCATTGGCAGCCTCGGACGGATCAGTTTTTCCGTATTCGATGAACACCCGGTCGAGTTGCATGCCAACGAGCACATCAGCCTGAAAATCCCGCATCACGAACACATCCAGTGGCATCACGTGCTGGGCATGAATGCGCATATTCGGGGTGATTCGCAGCATCCGGCGCTGGCTGAGCAAGCCCTCAAAACCGACTGGGTCATGGACCAGATTCTCAAACGCCACTGATCCCCCAAGACCACAACACCATCTCCTAGTGGGAGGGGGCTTGCTCCCGAAGGGGCCGGCATTGCTGGCATTTCCATCGCCTGACACGCCGCCTTCGGGAGCAAGCCCCCTCCCACAGAGGATCTGTATTCCAGGCAGTTGCTGCACATTGCTGCAAGGTAACAAGACACACAGTGGACCTCTGATACACCATAAAACCCATGTGGGAGTGGGCTTGCTCCCAGGGAGATCGCATGTGTCATGTGTCTAAGGTTATGCCCAAACAATATTTCTCAAGCTCGTCATAACGTCTCTAAGATCACGTCATAACTCGTTATAACAAGTGATCCCGTGATGACCGATAACGTTCTCTCCCTGAGCAGTGTTCCATTGCACACCCAACTGCGCGACGTCCTGCGCGCCCGCATTCTCGACGGCGAATACCCGCAAGACAGCCAGATGCCCTCCGAAAGCGAACTCGGCGCGCTGTTCAAAGTCAGCCGCATCACCGTGCGCCAGGCACTGGGCGATCTGCAGAAAGAAGGCTTGATCTTCAAGATCCACGGCAAGGGCACCTTCGTCGCCAAGCCGAAAACCTTCCAGAACGTCAGCAGCCTGCAAGGCCTCGCCGAGTCCATGACCGGGCGGGGCTACGAGGTAATCAACCGCCTGCGCAGCTTCAAATTCATCCCCGCCGACAAACGTGTGGCCGAGCGCCTGCAAGTGGCTGAAGGCGAGACCGTGGCGCAGATCAAGCGCGTACGGCTGATCAACCGCGAGCCGATTTCGCTGGAAATCACCTACCTGCCCAAAGCCATCGGCGAGCGGCTGGAGAAGGCCGATCTGGTCACCCGCGACATTTTCCTGATCCTGGAAAACGACTGCGGCATCGCCCTCGGCCACGCGGATCTGGCGATCGATGCGGTACTCGCCGACAGCGACCTGACCCAGGCGCTGAACGTCGAGGCCGGCTCGCCGATCATGCGCATCGAACGCCTGACCCACGACGCCAACGGCCAGCCACTGGACTTCGAACACCTTTACTACCGTGGCGATGCGTTCCAGTACCGCCTGCGGATCGACCGGCAAAAAGGGGAGCAGGCATGACGCGCAGCACGTTGGAACAGGAATACGACATCGTCGTGATCGGCGGCGGCACGGCCGGCCCGATGGCGGCGATCAAGGCCAAAGAGCAGAACCGCGACTTGCGCGTGCTGCTGGTGGACAAGGCCAACGTCAAGCGCAGTGGCGCGATCAGCATGGGCATGGACGGCCTGAACAACGCGATCATCCCCGGGCATTCGACGCCTGAGCAGTACACCAAGGAAATCACCATCGCCAACGACGGCATCGTCAATCAAGCGGCCGTCTACGCCTATGCGACGCACAGTTTCGAAACCATCGAACAACTGGACCGCTGGGGTGTGAAGTTCGAGAAGGACGAAACCGGTGATTACGCTGTGAAAAAGGTCCACCACATGGGCGCCTACGTGCTGCCGATGCCGGAAGGGCACGACATCAAGAAGGTGCTTTACCGTCAGTTGAAACGTGCGCGGGTGAGCATCACCAATCGGCTTGTCTGCAGCCGTTTGCTGACCGACGAGGAGGGCGCCGTCAACGGTGTGATGGGCTTCGATTGCCGCACCGCTGATTTCCACGTGATCAAGGCCAAGGCGGTGATCCTGGCCTGTGGCGCGGCCGGTCGCCTGGGTCTGCCGTCCTCCGGCTACCTGATGGGCACCTACGAAAACCCGACCAATGCCGGCGACGGCTACGCGATGGCGTATCACGCCGGGGCCGAGCTGGCGAACCTCGAATGCTTCCAGATCAACCCGTTGATCAAGGATTACAACGGCCCTGCCTGCGCCTACGTCACCGGTCCGTTGGGCGGCTACACCGCCAACAACAAGGGCGAACGCTTCATCGAGTGCGATTACTGGAGCGGGCAGATGATGTGGGAGTTCCATCAGGAACTGGAAAGCGGCAACGGCCCGGTGTTCCTCAAACTTGATCACCTGGCCGAGGAAACCATCCAGAACATCGAGGAGATTCTGCACAGCAACGAACGCCCGAGTCGCGGCCAGTTCCACGCCAATCGTGGCACCGATTACCGCACGCAGATGGTCGAGATGCACATCTCGGAGATCGGTTTTTGCAGCGGCCACTCGGCGTCCGGGGTGTGGGTCAACGAGCGTGCCGAGACGTCGGTGAAAGGCTTGTACTCGGCGGGCGACATGGCTGCGGTGCCGCATAACTACATGCTCGGCGCGTTCACCTACGGCTGGTTTGCCGGGCACAACGCGGCGGAATTTGTCGCCGGGCGCGAGTTTTCCGCGCTCGACGCGGGGCAGATCGAAAAGGAAAAGGCCCGGGTCTACGCACCGCTGGACCGCAAACACGGCCTGCCGCCAGCGCAGGTCGAGTACAAGCTGCGGCGCTTCGTCAACGACTACCTGCAGCCGCCAAAAGTGACCAAAAAAATGCAGATCGGCCTGCAGCGCTTCAGCGACATCGAGCGCGACCTTGAGCAGATGAAAGCCAGCAACGCCCACGAACTGATGCGTGCGATGGAAACCAGCGTGATCCGCGACTGCGCCGAAATGGCCGCACGTGCCTCGCTGTTCCGTGCCGAAAGCCGCTGGGGCTTGTACCACTACCGGGTCGATCACCCGCAGCGCAACGACAGCGAATGGTTCTGCCACTGCCATCTGAAGAAGGGTGAAGACGGCCAGATGACCAGTTTCAAGAAACCCGTCGAGCCTTACATCATCCCGCTCGATGCTGAAGAAATGCAGGCTTACGACCGCTTGCGGGTGGGCGCTTTCGCCGCTTGATACATCAATCATCAGAGAGCCCGAACCATGGCCTATCAAGCCCAGGAAATTTTCTTCCGCTCCAACGCCCCGGTCACCGTGGACGAGGACAAATGCATCGCCGAAAAGGGCTGCACCGTGTGTGTCGACGTCTGCCCGATGGACTTGCTGGCGATTAATCCGGCGACTCAGAAGGCTTATATGGCGTTCGACGAATGCTGGTACTGCATGCCGTGCGAGAAGGATTGCCCGACCGGTGCCGTCAAGGTCGACATCCCCTATCTCCTGCGTTGATACCCGGACCACTGTGGGAGCGAGCCTGCTCGCGAATGCGGTGGGTCATTGCGCAATGATGTCGACTGATACTCCGCTTTCGCGAGCAAGCTCGCTCCCACAGTGGATCGAGTTACTGCACAAATTGAATACGCCAGAAATCCTGTGGGAGCGAGCTTGCTCGCGAAGAGGCCACCCCAGACAACCCAAAGCCATCCGGAAACCCCGGACGCTGGATTCACCGAAAACCCCTCGTTTCCCACCGTGCCCTGATCGCGGCGGAGACGAACATCCAATAAATGATTCGAGGGGAAACAACCATGTTACGTGCAGCAATCGCCGGTCTGGTACTGGCTTCATTGACCTTGTCGGCCTCGGCCGAAACCATCCGCATCGCCATCGGCACCCAGGACACCACCATCAACTGCGCCGCTGGCGGGCTGTTGATTCGTGAACTCGGTCTGCTCGACAAATACCTGCCCCACGATGGCGCCTACAAAGACGCGAAATACGACGTGCAGTGGAAAAACTTCACCAGTGGCGCGCCGCTGACCAACGAAATGGTCGCCGGCAAACTCGACTTTGGCGCCATGGCCGATTTCCCCGGGGCGTTCAACGGTGTCGCGTTCGAGACTGCCGGCAAGCACAGCCTGTTTATCAGCGTGCTGTCGGGCAGCATCAAGGGCAGCGGCAACGGCATCGTCGTGCCGAGCGCGTCGGGCGTACAGTCGCTGAGCGAGCTCAAGGGCAAGACCATCTCGGTGCCATTCGCTTCGACGGCCCACGGCATGTTGCTGCGTGCCGTGGCCGAGCAGGGCTGGGACCCGCTCAAGGATGTGAACATCATCGCCCAGCCGCCGGAGGTTGCCGGCTCGGCGTTGCAGGCCGGCAAGATCGACGCCCACGCCGATTTCGTGCCGTTCGCCGAGCTGTTCCCGAGCCGTGGCTTCGCCCGCAAGATCTACGATGGCGCCCAGGCCAACGCGCCGACCTTCCACGGCGCACTGGTCGATCAGGCCTACGCGAAACAGTACCCGGAAATCGTCGTCGCCTATCTACGGGCGAGCATCGAGGCCAATCAGTTACTGGCCGCCGAGCCTGAGAAGTACAGCGAGTTGATCGCCAAAGTCACCGGCGTCGATGCCGAGGTCAATTACCTGTTCCACGGCCCGCTCGGCGTGCAGACCCGCGACCTGAGCTGGAAGCCGGAATACCGCCAGGCGGTGGGCACCGCGATCGACACCCTGAAGTTGCTGAAGAAGGCTGATCGCGGCCTCGACCTGAATACCTTCATCGACGATCAGTACATCCGCGCCGCCTTCAAGGCCTCGAATCTGGACTACACCGCGCAACTCGCCAACTACGCGCAGACCCCACTGAAGGCCACGGATGCCGCGACTGGCAAAGCCATCACTGACTTCAGCCACGTCGCCGAAATCTGGGTGCGCGGCGAAGACAAGGTGCGCCAATACGCCTCCGCCGAATCGGCCTTCACCGCGCTCGCCGCGCTGAAGCAGGAAGGCAAAAACATCCGCGCGGTGTATGCGCAGGCCAGTGACAGCGGGATCAAGCTGCTCGCCGATCAGGCGTGGTTTGCCAGCGATGCAAAAGGGCGCCTGAGTGCCTTCCTGCTCAAGGGCCAGGCCCAGCAATTTGCCTCGACACAGGGTGGCAAGGTTTTCGATTTCACTGATGCCACTGCCCAAGCCGTCGCTGCCCGCTAATTGAAGATCAAAAGCCCCTCACCCTAGCCCTCTCCCAGAGGGAGAGGGGACTGACCGCGGTGTTTGGACTAGCTACGCCGACCTGAAATACCGAGCCGAACGCAGGTTCTGAAAAGCACGAATATCGGCTCCCTTTCCCCCTCGCCCCCTTGGGGGAGAGGGCTGGGGTGAG
>NZ_NQYG01000055.1:0-36734 GCF_002878485.1 Pseudomonas sp. AD21 | reverse complement strand
GCTGGTGACCTTACGGTCGTGGAAGTTCGAGTCTTCTCCTGGGCACCAATTTCGAGTTTGAGACTAGATCAGTTTCAAGGCTCACACAAAAACCCGCGAAAGCGGGTTTTTTGCATTCCAGGGAACGGATTTGTTAAAACCGATTAATTAAAATTAAATCAGGGGTTTACAGATCAAAAAGCGCTCCGTATAGTGCGCCACATCAACAGCGGCAACGCTCGCGATGAATGCCCAGATGGTGAAATTGGTAGACACGCCAGCTTCAGGTGCTGGTGACCTTACGGTCGTGGAAGTTCGAGTCTTCTTCTGGGCACCAATTCAAACTCAAGGCTACGACCTTGAGTTTCACAAAAACCCGCGAAAGCGGGTTTTTGCGTTTCTGGCGCTTGAAAAAACCAATAGCACCCGTCCTGACAAACATCTGCCCTTCCCACAAAGCGCATCTGAGAAACAATATCGTTTATCATTGTTGCAAGTTTTTGCAATGCGACAGTGAGGAACCCTGCGAATGACGTTTCGAAATACCCTGCGCCGAGGCTTGACCTACACCCTGCTCGGCCTGGCACTCGCCACTCCCCTCACCCAGGCAGCCGACACAACTGCCCTGACCCTCTACAACGGTCAACACAAGGAAGTCGGCGATGCGATCGCCAAAGCCTTCGAGGCCAAGACCGGTATTCACGTCAATGTGCGCAAAGGCAGCAGCAATCAGCTCGCCAGCCAGGTGATCGAAGAAGGCGACCGCTCCCCCGCCGATGTGATCTACACCGAAGAATCCCCGCCACTGAACAACCTTGGCGAACAAGGCTTGCTGGCCAAGACCGATGACGCCACGCTGGCCGTATTGCCGAAAGAGTATGTCGCCGGCAACGGCACCTGGATCGGCGTCACCGCGCGGGTTCGCGTGGTCGCCTACAACCCGAAGCTGATCGATGAAAAGGATCTGCCGAAATCGGTACTCGGTTTCTCCGATCCGAAATGGCAAGGCAAGGTCGGTTTCGTGCCAACCAGCGGCGCATTCCAGGAACAGGCCGTGGCAATCATCAAGGTGCACGGTCGCGACGCCGCCGAAGAATGGTTGACCGGGCTGCGCGCCTTCGGCAAGACCTACAGCAACAACATGGTCGCACTCAAAGCCGTGGAAAACGGTGAAGTCGCCACGGTACTGGTGAATAACTACTACTGGTTCGCCCTGCAGCGCGAAAAAGGCAAACTCGACTCGAAACTGCATTACTTCACCGGCGGCGACATCGGCGGGCTGATTACTGTGTCCAGCGCTGCCGTGCTGAAGTCCAGCAAGCACCCGAAAGAAGCCCAGCAACTGCTTGCCTACATGGCCAGCGAAGAAGGTCAGCGCGTGATCACCCAGACCACCGCCGAATACCCGCTGCACAAAGGCATGGATTCGGATCGCGGGCTCAAGCCATTCAGTGAACTGCAAGCGCCGAATGTCACCCCGGCCGACCTCGGCAACGCCGAAGAAGCCCTGGAACTGGAACGCGAAGTTGGCCTGAACTGATGGCCGCATCGTTATCCGCCCCCGCCCCGCGCGGGGGTTACGCGCCACGGCGCAAGCGGCCGTCGATCTGGCTGGTGCTGCCGGTATTGCTGCTGGTGGTGCTAAGCCTGTTGCCGCTGGCCTACGTCGGTCTGAAAGCCTGGCAGGCCGGCTGGGCCGAGGCGCTGCACTTGCTGTGGCGCCCTTACGTGTTCGGCCTGCTGCGCAACACCTTGGCACTGATGGTGGGGGTGACGCTCACCTGCGGCGTGATCGGCCTGTCGCTGGCCTGGCTGCTGGAGCGCAGCAATCTGCCGGGGCGGCGCCTGTGGGGCGTGATTCTGTGTCTGCCGTTCGCCGTGCCGGCGTTCGTCAGCAGCTTCACCTGGGTCTCGTTGAGCGCGCAGTTCGAAGGCCTCGGCGGGGCGATCCTGGTGATGAGCCTGTCGAAGTACCCGCTGATCTTTCTGCCAGTCGCGGCGACCCTGCGCAACCTCGATCCCTCCCTTGAAGAGTCCGCCCGTACCCTGGGGCAGAATCGCTGGGGCGTGTTTTCCCGCGTCACCCTGCCCTTGCTTTGGCCGTCACTGCTGGCGGGTTCACTGCTGATTGCCCTGCACATGCTGGTGGAATTCGGCGCGCTGTCGATCATCGGCCTGCAAACCTTCACCACAGCGATCTATCAGCAATTCGAACTGGAGTTCAGCAACGCCAACGCGGCGATGCTCTCGGCGGTATTGCTCGCGCTGTGCCTGATGCTGCTGTGGCTGGAATTGCGCGTACGCGGCAAGGGCCGCCATGTGCGCACAGGCCAGGGCGCAGCGCGCCAGGCTGAACAAGTACGTCTCGGACCTTGGACCGCAATCGGTCAGCTGTATTGCCTGCTACTGGCGATTGTCGGCAGCGGGATTCCGCTGGGCATGCTCGCGTATTGGCTGGCGGTCGGTTCGTCAGCAGCGTTCCCAGTCGCCGCGATCACTGAAGCCCTGCTGTCGTCGCTGGCCCTGTCGCTGGGTGGCGCGGCGTTGTGCTTGCTGCTGGCGGTGCCGGTAGGGCTGCTGGTGGTTCGCTATAAGGGCCAGCTGGCGATCTGGGCCGAGCGCTTGCCGTATCTTCTGCATGCGCTGCCGGGTCTGGTGATTGCGCTGACACTGGTGTATTTCGCCCTGCATTACGTGCCGGCGCTGTACCAGACTTCGGCGCTGCTGTTGATTGCCTATGCGCTGCTGTTTTTGCCACTGGCGCAGGCGCCGATTCGCACGGCACTGAACAAGGCGGCGCCACAGCTGGAAGAGGCCGCGCGTACGTTGGGCGCTTCGTCGTTCACGGCCTTTTGCCGGGTAACCCTGCCGATCATCTTCCCGGCATTGGGCGCGGCGTTTGCGCTGGTGTTTCTGGATGCAATGAAGGAACTGACGGCGACGCTGCTGCTGAGCCCGACCGGGCTCAACACACTGGCGACCGAGGTCTGGGCGCATACCGCGAATGTCGAGTTTGCGGCGGCGGCGCCTTATGCGGCGTTGTTGATTGTGGCGTCGGGGTTGCCGGTTTATCTGCTCACAACGCGGATGTATCTGAGTCGCTGAAATCGCCTTCGCGAGCAGGCTCACTCCTACAGAGGATTGCATTTCTCCTGTAGGAGTGAGCCTGCTCGCGATGGGGCCCGACAAGACAACATCAAGCCCGGAACTGTCCCAGGCTAGCTTTCAGCTGCGCCGCCAACCCATCCAGCACCTTGCCACTGGCCGTGGTCTCCACCACCGCCTGCGCCGCTTTCTCGGCCTGAGCATGAATCGTCTCGACCCGGCCGCGTACCGCTTGCGCGCCCTGCGCCTGATGCGCTGCCGCCTGCGTCGCAAGGCCGATCGCCGCGTGCACCTGCTCGACCGAGGCCTGCACCGACTGCTGCAGCCGCGCACTGTCACGCAGCACCAGCAAACCTTCACTGGCCTGACGCCCGGCCTGACCGATCGCCTCGACCGCCTCACGCGCGCCCTGTTGCAACGCGACGATGTGCGCCTGAATATCGCCAGTTGAGCTTTGCGTCTTGCTCGCCAACGCGCGCACTTCGTCCGCCACCACCGCAAAGCCACGCCCGGTCTCGCCGGCCCGTGCCGCTTCAATGGCCGCGTTGAGCGCCAGCAGGTTCGTCTGCTCGGCGATCCCGTGAATCACCGTCAGCACCACTTCAATCTGTTCACTTTGCTGCGCCAGTCGCTCAATGACTTTCGCCCCGGTATCGACCTGCCCGGCCAGCGCCTCGATCAGGCTGCCGACCTTGGCCGAGGTGCGGGTGTTTTCGTCGGTGGCCTGGCGAATGTCCACCACCTGCTTTAATGCTGCCTGCATGGCGTGGCTTTCCGATTGCGCCTCATCGGCCATTTGCGACAGCGCTCGCAGGCTTTCAGCAACCTCGTCGCGCTGCATCCCGGCCGCCGCGTCTGCGCCGGCATTGCGCAGGGTCATGGCGCCGATTTCCACGCCGGTACGCTGGGCCACATCGCCCGCCTCGCGCACGATTGGCTGCAACTTATCCACAAAGCGATTGACCGCCGACGCCATGTCGCCGATCTCGTCCTTGCTGTTGATCTGCACGCGCTTGGTCAGGTCACCCTCGCCTGCCGCCAGGTCATCCATCGCCGCATTGAGCATCTTCAGGCGATTGACCACTCGATGCCCCAGCACCACCGCCAGCAACAGCAGCACGCCACAGCCGACCAGCGCCAGGCCCATACCGATGCGCCAGCGCAATGTCGCGGCCGCGTCCTGCACGGTGCTGCGGGTGTTGGCTTTCATCTCGGCAGCAGTGGATTGCGCCGATTGCAGGCGCGCCTGCATCGCTGCGGCGCTGTCCGCTGCGGCGCCCTTGAGGCTGTCGCCTACCAGTTGATCACTGCTGGCGATCAGCGCCGAAAAGCGCTGGTCGAGCGCGGCCAGATCGGTTTCCACCGAGGCCGTCGAAACGCCCATCAGTACCTTGCCGATTTCCACGCCATTGGGATTGATCGAGGCTTCGAGGTAGTAGACCGACGGATCGTGCTTCGCCGCGTCCAGCACCTTGTCCAGCGCACGTTCGCCCTGGCCTTTTTCCAGCAGGGCCTTGTTGATCGGGTTTTCGCGGTTGAGGTAGCGGGTCAGGTGCTGCCCGGTGGCGTCGTCGTAGACCACGAACAACACGTTGGGATTACGCTGGGCCCGGCGGGCGAATTCGGAGAGAGTTGGCACGTCACTGTCCCACATGGCGCGCGGCGCCACCGAGGCAAGCAATTGGGCCATGTCATTGGCCGAGTCCTTCAGGTCCTTTTCCAGCGTCGTACGCAGTTGCGCCTGCTCGTCCTTCAGGCGTGCGGACAGGCCGGCAGTCAGGCGCTGGCGGGTACTTGAGGACAGGTTATCGAGGCTCGACGTGACTTCACGCCCGGCCTGCTCCAGCTCGCCCGAGAGCTTCTGGCTGTCGACACCCAAACGAGTGCCAAGGTCCGCTTCCAGCGCCGTGACCGTGCTTCGTGTCAGGGCGACCGCCACCAGCACTTGCACCAAAAGAGCGATACCAAGGGTAACGAACACGGGCCGCAACAAACGGCTTTGTAACAGTGAGAGAACGGCCGACACTGTGAATCCCTCTACTTCTGACGCCATTAATTTGATGGCACTCTTGTAGGAAGATTTACAGCAAAGGTCATGCCGTCCAGCCGGCATAAACGACAAAGGCCCCGATTAAGGGGCCTTTGTTTTTTACATCAACAACTTATCAAGCAAACGGATGACGCAGAACGATGGTTTCGTTGCGATCCGGGCCTGTCGAAATAATGTCGATCGGCGCGCCGATCAACTCTTCAACACGCTTGATGTAGGCACGAGCGTTAGCCGGCAGCTCTTCCAGGGTCTTGGCGCCCACGGTCGATTCGGTCCAGCCCGGTACTTCTTCGTACACAGGCTGCAGGCCGACGTAGCTGTCAGCGTCAGTCGGCGCAACGGCGTTGCCTTGCGCATCTTTGTAGCCGACGCAGATGTTGATGGTTTCCAGTCCGTCGAGTACGTCCAGCTTGGTCAGGCAGATGCCCGAGATGCTGTTCACATCGATAGCGCGACGCAGGATAACGGCGTCGAACCAGCCGCAACGACGGGCACGGCCAGTGGTAGCGCCGAACTCGTGACCTTGCTTGGCCAGGTGCGCGCCCACTTCGTCGAACAGCTCAGTCGGGAACGGGCCCGAACCTACGCGGGTGGTGTAAGCCTTGGTGATGCCCAGGATGTAGTCCAGGAACATCGGGCCAACGCCCGAACCGGTCGCCACGCCACCGGCGGTGGTGTTGGAACTGGTCACGTACGGGTAGGTGCCGTGGTCGATGTCGAGCAACGAACCCTGAGCGCCTTCGAACATGATGTCTTTGCCGGCGCGACGCAGGTCGTGCAGCTCGGCGGTCACGTCCAGCATCAACGGCTTGAGCAGCTCAGCGTATTCCTTGCACTCGGCCAGAGTCTTCTCGAACTCGATGGCAGGCTCTTTGTAGTAACCCACCAGCATGAAGTTGTGGTAGTCCACCAGTTCACGCAGCTTGTCTTCGAAGCGCGGCATGTTAAGCAGGTCGCCAACGCGCAGGCCGCGACGTGCAACCTTGTCTTCGTACGCCGGGCCGATGCCGCGACCGGTCGTACCGATCTTCAGCTCGCCACGGGCCTTTTCACGGGCCTGGTCCAGCGCCACGTGGAAGGACAGGATCAGCGGGCAGGAAGGGCTGATACGCAGGCGCTCGCGCACCGGTACGCCTTTCTCTTCCAGCTTGGTGATCTCGCGCAGCAGGGCGTCAGGTGCAACCACCACGCCGTTGCCGATCAGGCACTGCACGCCTTCGCGCAGCACGCCCGACGGGATCAGGTGCAAGACGGTTTTTTCGCCGTCGATCACCAGGGTGTGGCCAGCGTTGTGGCCACCTTGGTAGCGCACTACGGCGGCAGCATGTTCGGTCAGCAGATCAACGATCTTGCCTTTGCCCTCATCACCCCATTGGGTGCCCAGGACTACGACATTCTTACCCATAACACTTGTCCTCATTCGCGCAAACTTGGTGCCGGCGTTGGCCGGCAGGAAAACTCAAGAAGCCAGTGGCGATACTTGCCAAAGCCCGTTCTGCTGAATCAATTGCCGGTCGCAGTCCGCATCACGGGCGGCGGCCAAAGGTTGTCCAGGCAACGCCTGAACGACACGCTGACCCTCACTGCGCAACTGGCAAACCTGCTGCCAGAGTGCCGCATCCGTACTGTCAGGCATCCAGATACCGCCAGACGGTAGCTCGATCTCAGCACGCCCCAGGGTCACCAGGGTTTTCAAATCGGTAGAGAAGCCGGTCGCCGGACGGGCACGACCGAAGTCGGCACCAATATCATCATAACGACCGCCCTGAGCGATGGACTGACCCACGCCCGGTACGAACACCGCAAACACCACACCGGTGTGGTAGTGGTAGCCGCGCAACTCACCCAGATCGAAGTACAGCGGCAGATCCGGGAAACGCGCCGACAGACGCTCGGCGATCGCCAGCAAGTCTTCCAGCGCAGCCAGCACTGGCGCCGGCGCATTGGCCAGACGCTCACGGGCGGCGGCCAGCACTTCACGTCCGCCACACAGGTCGACCAGCGCCCGCAGCATGCCGGACAAATCCGCCGGCAGGCCTTCGGTCAAGGTAATGACCTCGTCGATGGCCTTGCGTTGCAACGCGTCGAACAACTGCTGCTCGACTTCACCCGACAGACCGGCAGCACGCGCCAGACCACGGTAGATGCCGACATGACCGAGGTCCATGTGCACATCCGGCACATCGGCCAGTTGCAGCATGGCCAGCATCAGGCTGATCACTTCAACGTCGCTGCTCGGGCTGGCGTCGCCGTACAACTCGGCGCCCAACTGGATCGGGCTGCGCGAGGACGACAGTGCACGCGGCTGGGCATGCAGTACGCTGCCGGCGTAGCACAGACGGCTCGGGCCTTCGCGACGCAGGGTGTGCGCATCAATGCGCGCCACTTGCGGCGTGATGTCGGCACGGAACCCCATCTGCCGGCCCGATTGCGGGTCGATGACCTTGAAGGTACGCAGATCCAGATCCTGGCCCGCACCGGTCAGCAGGGATTCCAGGTACTCGATATGGGGAGTCACGACAAACTCGTAACCCCAGCTCTGGAACAGATCCAACACCTGACGACGCGCGACTTCAATGCGCGCCGCTTCCGGTGGCAGTACTTCTTCGATGCCATCTGGCAGCAGCCAGCGGTCTACCGTTGCCATTACGCCATTCCCCTTTGATCCGGGCGGCCAGCCTGCGGGCGAGCCTTGAGTGAAGCAGAAAATGACCGACCCGTTCAAAACGCACGCGCATGAACGACGCGGCGAAAGGCCTGTTACCGGCTTCGCCCATCACTTTCCTCGAAAATCTCTCGGGCCATTCAACCCGATGCCTGCAACAAAAAACAGCAATCAAACGTGCAGACGCAAAAAAGCCGGGAATTTCCCGGCTGCCGCATCATACACACGTTTTCCCAAAGGATCACCCCGCCCGAGGTTTTAGCCGC
Source organism: Pseudomonas sp. AD21 (assembly GCF_002878485.1). NCBI lineage: Bacteria > Pseudomonadati > Pseudomonadota > Gammaproteobacteria > Pseudomonadales > Pseudomonadaceae > Pseudomonas > Pseudomonas sp. AD21. The sequence continues at coordinate 28,669 of NZ_NQYG01000055.1, read as the reverse complement.
CGGGCGGAGCGATTCAGGTCAACGTTGCATCAAGGCTTGGACTTTTCCAGATAACGGAAGAAGTCGCTGCTTGGGTCGAGAACCATGACGTCGGATTTGTTCGCGAAGCTTTCACGGTAGGCACGCAGGCTACGGTAGAAACCGTAGAACTCCTGATCCTGACCGTAGGCCTTGGAGTAGATCGCAGCAGCCTGGGCATCACCGTCACCGCGAACCTCTTCGGATTCACGATAGGCTTCAGCCAGCAGTACGCGGCGTTGACGATCGGCGTCGGCACGGATGCCTTCGGCCAGCTCGTTACCCTTGGCGCGGTGCTCGCGAGCTTCACGCTCACGCTCGGTGCTCATACGCTCGAACACGCTGCGGTTCACTTCCTTCGGCAGATCGATGGCCTTGACCCGGACATCGACCACTTCGATACCCAGCTCTTTTTCCGCCATCGAGTTCAGCGACGCGGTGATGTCAGCCATCAGCGCATCACGCTCACCCGACACCACTTCGTGCAGGGTGCGCTTGCCGAACTGGTCACGCAGGCCCGATTCCAGGCGACGGGACAGACGCTCATCGGCAATCTGCTTGAGGCCGGAGGTCGCGGTGTAGAAGCGCTCGGCATCTTTCACCCGCCACTTGGCGTAGGCATCGACCATCACGGCTTTCTTTTCCAGGGTCAGGAAACGCTGTGTCGGTGCGTCCAGCGTCATCAGACGTGCGTCAAATTTACGCACCTGGTTAACGTAAGGAACCTTCACATGCAGACCCGGCTGAACATCAGCCTGAACCACACGACCGAACTGCAGCAACACCGCGCGCTCGGTCTGAGCCACGATGTAGAAGCAGTTCCAGCCAACCAGAAGCACAACGACGCCAACAATCAGGGCGATCAGCGATTTATTGCTCATCAGCGGGTCTCCCTTGTGCGTGTCTGCGGCAAGTCAGTGACATGCGGCGCGACGTCCGAGTTGTTGCTGGCAGCGGCCGAACCGGTCACCGGTGCATTGCTGCCACCCGAGCTGTTCTGAATCATCTTGTCCAACGGCAGGTAAAGCAGGTTGCTCTGGCCGTTCTTGTTGCCGGTCACGAGTACCTTGCTGGTATTGCTGAAGACTTCCTGCATGGTGTCCAGATACAGACGCTGGCGGGTGACTTCAGGTGCCTTGCGATACTCGGCAACCAGTTTGGTGAAGCGGTCGGCCTCACCCTTGGCGCGCGAGATCGTTTCGTCACGGTAACCATTGGCATCTTCGAGGATGCGCTGAGCCTGACCACGGGCTTCCGGCACGACGCCGTTGGCGTAGGTTTCAGCCTGGTTGCGCGAACGCTGCTCGTCTTCACGGGCACGGATCACGTCGTCAAAGGCTTCCTGCACTTCACGCGGGGCTGCCGCGTTCTGTACGTTGACCTGGGTGACGGTGATACCGGTGCGATAGGTATCGAGGAAGCGTTGCAGACGCTCCTTGATTTCGCTGGCCATCAATTCACGACCTTCGGTCAGCACCTGGTCCATGGCGGTCGAACCCACCACGTGGCGCAGGGCGCTGTCGGTCGCATGCTGCAGGCTGATTTCCGGCTGATCGACGTTCAGCACGAAATCCTGCAGGTTGGTGATCTTGTACTGCACGGTCAGCGGCACTTCGACGATGTTCTCGTCTTCGGTCAGCATCTGGCCCTGCTTGGTGTACGCACGCTCACGCGTGACGTTTTCCATGTACTTCTTGTCGATCGGCGGGAAATAGATGTTCAGGCCCGGGCCGACTGTCTCGTAGTACTTGCCGAAGCGCAGCACCACGGCTTGCTCCTGCTCGTCGACTACATAGACCGCGCTGTACAGCCAGACAGCCGCCAGCACCACGAGGCCGATGCCGAGCAGACCGCCGAAGCCGCCACCACTCCTGCCCGAACCACCGCCGTCATCACCACCGCGTTTCTTACCACCACCGAACAACCCGTTCAGGCTTTCCTGCAGCTTTCGGAAGGCCTCGTCGAGATCCGGTGGCCCCTTGCGGTCGCCGTTATTGCGGCGCTTGCCACCCCAAGGATCCTGATTATTCGAGTTGCCACCCGGCTCATTCCAAGCCATAGCGCTCTCCATCTGATAAAGCAAAGACGCACCCACGGCGCGCCGACCAATGCTACAGAATGCCTGCCGTTGCGGCACAACCGCTTTGCCAGGCTTTTATTGCAAAGTGTGTTGCTCGATGAATTCCATCGGCTGCAATCCTTCGCGGCTTACCAGTCGATTCAACTCGACCCGGGGCAAACGAACGGCCAGCAGGCAGATGCCTTCTTCGTCGTGCTCTTCTTTCTGCACCGCACCGAGTTCGAAGAACTGCGCACGCAGTCGAGCGAACCGTTGCGGCAAGCGCAATGTCCCCACGAACAAATCACTGCCCAGCAACTCGGCAATGGCTTGTTCAAGCAATTCCAGACCCGTGCCATCACGCGCCGACAACCAGACCCGTTGCGGCTTGCCATCGGCATCGCGCTGGATCTGTGGCTCAACGCCTTCAAGCAAATCGAGTTTGTTGTATACCTCCAGGATCGGCAAGTCCTGAGCCCCGATCTCCCCCAGCACCACCATCACCTGCTCGATCTGCAACATGCGATCCGGCTCGGCCGCATCGATCACGTGCAACAGCAGGTCGGAGTTGCTCGACTCTTCGAGCGTAGACCGAAATGCCTCGACCAGCTTGTGCGGCAAGTGGCGAATGAAACCTACGGTGTCCGCGAGAACAATCGGCCCCAGGTCGTCCAGTTCCAGACGGCGCAAGGTCGGGTCCAGCGTCGCGAACAACTGGTCAGCCGCGTACACCTCGGACTTGGTCACGTTATTGAACAGCGTGGACTTGCCGGCGTTGGTATAACCCACCAGGGATACGGTAGGGATATCCGCACGCGAGCGGCCGCGTCGCGATTGCTCGCGCTGGCTGCGTACTTTTTCCAGTCGGCCCTTGATCTGGCGCAGGCGAACCCGCAGCAGACGGCGGTCGGTTTCGAGCTGGGTTTCACCCGGACCGCGCATGCCGATACCGCCACCCTGACGTTCAAGGTGAGTCCAGCCGCGAACCAGGCGGGTGCTCATGTGGTCAAGCTGGGCCAGTTCTACCTGGAGCTTGCCTTCATGGGTACGGGCGCGCTGGGCGAAAATATCGAGAATCAGGCCGGTGCGGTCGATCACGCGACACTCGAAAACACGTTCGAGGTTACGTTCCTGACTGGGCGTGAGAATGTGATTGAAAATCACCAGATCGGCTTCTTCAGCCTTGACCAGGTCGCGCAGTTCCTCGACCTTGCCGCTGCCGATCAGGAATTTGGCGGTTGGCCGATGACGCGGTACGTTAAAAAACGCAACGGTCTCGGCGCCCGCCGAATTAGCCAATTCCTGAAACTCCTGCGGATCTTCGCGCGCCTCAGGGTCCTGACCATCCAAGTGAACGAGGATCACTCGCTCACCACCACCGTGGCGCTCAAAGAACAAAGGAGACTCCTATCAGGCGTTACCTGGCTCAGCGTCACCTGCATCGGATTCGGTTGCGCTAGGCAGACGAATTGGACGTACTGGCACGACTGTAGAGATAGCGTGTTTGTAAACCATCTGGCTCACGGTGTTTTTCAGCAGGATAACGAACTGGTCGAACGACTCGATCGTGCCCTGCAGTTTGATACCGTTGACCAGGTAGATGGAAACCCCAACTTTCTCTTTACGTAAAGTATTCAAGTAAGGGTCTTGTAGCGAATGCCCTTTTGACATGTGCCGCACTCCTTTAAGGATTCAATAATAAAAATAGGTAATTCAGATGGCTTTGGCCGCCACACCCCCAAGGATAGACGGCAATTGCAAGGACTCAGCTCAATATGGAGATGGTCCCAAGGTATTTCAAGGCGCGTGGCAGATTGTCGCAATCAAGACTGTCCAGCCAGTGCAGATCATCCCAGCTGCGCAGCCAGGTGAACTGGCGCTTGGCCAATTGACGCGTGGCAATGATGCCGCGTTCCTGCATTTCGGCTAACGACAGCTTGCCGTCCAGGTAGTCCCAGACTTGGCGGTAGCCTACCGCACGTATAGACGGCAACCCGGAATGCAGGTCACTTCTTTTACGCAGGGCTACGACCTCGTCGATGAACCCCTGTTCCAGCATATTTGTGAATCTTTGTTTAATGCGCTCGTGCAGTACCTGGCGATTTGCCGGAGCAATGGCCAAGTTCGCGACAGTATAGGGCAATTGTTGCCGTCCCGAAGCGGCTGCTTCAGTACTTTGCGCAGATTGTTGCTGACGCAGGGCGGTCATGCTCTGACCACTGACCCGATAAACCTCCAGCGCACGACTCAGACGTTGTGGATCATTGGGGTGAATGCGCGCCGCTGACTCCGGGTCGATCACCGCCAATTGCTCGTGCAGGGCTTGCCAGCCAAGGCGTGCAGCTTCTTCTTCGATCTGCGCGCGAACCTCGGGATCCGCCGCCGGCATGTCCGCCAGACCTTCGACCAATGCCTTGTAATAGAGCATCGTGCCGCCCACCAGCAGCGGAATTTTCCCGCGCGCGGTGATTTCAGCCATGGCTTGCAGGGCATCGCGGCGGAAATCGGCGGCGGAATAGGCCTCTGCCGGATCAAGAATGTCGATCAGGCGATGCGGGAATTCGGCCAGCAGTTCTTTCGATGGCTTGGCGGTGCCAATGTCCATGCCGCGATAGACCAGCGCCGAATCGACACTGATCAGCTCGCACGGCAGCACCTTGGTCAGCTCGATGGCCAGGTCGGTCTTGCCCGCAGCGGTCGGGCCCATCAGGAAAATCGCTGGAGGAAGCTGGCTCATCAACGACCGCGCAGGAACAGTTTGTCCAGATCGTCCAGGCCCAATTGGGTCCAGGTCGGTCGGCCATGATTGCATTGACCGCTGCGCTCGGTGTTTTCCATGTCACGCAGCAGGCCGTTCATTTCCGGCAAGGCCAGGCGCCGGTTGGCGCGGATCGCGCCGTGACAGGCCATGGTGCCGAGCAGTTCGTTCAGGTGGGCCTGAATCCGGTCGCTGGTGCCGTATTCCATCAGGTCCGACAGCACATCACCCACCAGACGGTTGGCCTCGGCCTGTTTGAGCAGCGCCGGAATCTGCCGGATCGCCAGGGTTTCCGGGCCCAGACGCTGCAGCTCGAAGCCCAGGCGCTGGAACCACGCTGCATGCTCTTCGGCGCAATCGGCTTCACGCTGACTGACTGCCAGCGACTCTGGCACCAGCAATGGCTGGCCGCTCAGGCCTTCACTGGCCATGGCAATCTTCAGTCGTTCATACATGATCCGCTCGTGAGCGGCGTGCATGTCCACCAGCACCAGCCCCAGGGCGTTCTCGGACAAGATGTAGATGCCCTTGAGCTGCGCCAGCGCGTAACCGAGCGGCGGAATGTCTTCCTGGCCGGCCGGCAGCGCGTTGGCATTGGCCTCAGGCAGCGGCGCGAAAAACTCGCGGTAGGCAGCCTGCGCCTCGGCGGCTGGCGGCACCGCGGATTGTGGCCGCGGCGTGTACTGATACTGATAAGCGCCGCCGGCACTCGCGCCAGACGAGGTGTTGAACGCCGGCTGCGCCTGCGGCTGCTCCAGCAGCGCGTTGGCCGCCAGACGCATTTCACCCTGCGGGCCGAACTCACCGGCATCGAGGCCCGTTGGCCGGACGACAGCAGTCGTCACTGAACCGGCCAACTGATCCTCTGGGCGCACATCGCCCAGCGCACGATGCAGCGTGCCATAAAGGAAGTCATGCACCATGCGCCCGTCACGGAAGCGCACTTCGTGTTTGGTCGGGTGCACGTTGACGTCGACCGCCGCCGGATCGACCTCGAAAAACAGCGCGAAGGTCGGATGGCGACCATTGAACAGCACGTCGCGATAGGCCTGGCGCACCGCGTGGGCCACCAGTTTGTCGCGTACCGCACGGCCATTCACAAAGAAATACTGCAAATCCGCCTGACTGCGGTTGAAGGTCGGCAAGCCGACCCAGCCCCACAGGTGCAGGCCATTACGCTCGATCTCGATCGGCAGCGCCTGCTCCAGGAAGCCCGAGCCGCAGATTGCCGCCACACGCCGGGCGCGGGCCGCATCATCGTGGGCCTCGTGCAGGCTGAGGATGGTCTTGCCGTTGTGGCGCAGGTGGAAAGCCACGTCGAAACGTGCGAGCGCCAGACGCTTGATCACTTCTTGCAGATGATCGAATTCGGTTTTTTCGGTCTTGAGAAACTTGCGTCGCGCCGGGGTGTTGAAGAACAGGTCGCGCACTTCCACCGATGTACCTACCGGATGCGCCGCCGGCTGAACACGAGGCGCCATGTCGCGGCCTTCGGTCTCCACCTGCCAGGCCTGATCGGCATCGCGGGTGCGCGAGGTCAGGGTCAGGCGCGCCACGGAGCTGATCGACGCCAGTGCTTCACCGCGAAAACCGAGGCTCATCACCTGCTCGAGGTCTTCGAGGTTGCGGATCTTGCTGGTGGCGTGACGGGCCAGCGCCAGCGGCAAGTCGTCAGCAGAAATGCCGCTACCGTCGTCACGCACCCGCAGCAGCTTGACGCCGCCCTGCTCGACATCGACATCGATGCGCCTGGCACCGGAATCGAGGCTGTTCTCCAGCAGCTCCTTGATCACCGACGCAGGACGTTCAACCACCTCACCGGCGGCGATCTGGTTCGCCAGCCGTGGGCTGAGCAGTTCGATGCGTGCGGCGTTCAACAGCTGATTCATTCTTTGGACGCCAGTTCGGTGCCAGGAATGGTCAGGTGCTGACCGATTTTCAGCTCATCGCTGCTGAGATTGTTGGCACTGCGCAGGGTCGCGGGCGACACCTGATAACGCACCGCAATCATCGCCAGCGTCTCGCCCGGACTCACGCGGTGATCACGCGGGCCCTGGGCGATCTTGCCGGAGTCACGCAGCCAGGCAATGTAAGTGCCCGGTGGCGGGTTTTGCTGGAAGAACTGGCGCACGCCGCTGCTGATCGAACGGGCCAGCGCCTGCTGGTGGCTCGAGGCCGAGAGCTTGTTCGCTTCGTTGGCGTTGGAGATAAATCCGGTTTCAACGAGGATCGATGGGATGTCCGGCGACTTCAGCACCATGAACCCGGCCTGCTCCACACGCTGCTTGTGCAGTGGCGTCACGCGCCCGATGTTGGTCAGGACTTTCTGGCCGACGTTGAGGCTGGAGGTCAGCGACGCGGTCATCGACAGGTCGAGCAGTACACCGGCGAGCATGCGGTCCTTGTCGTCGAGGCTGACGTTGCCGGCACCGCCAATCAGGTCGGAACGGTTTTCACTGTCGGCCAGCCAACGTGCGGTCTCCGACGTGGCACCGCGATCGGACAAGGCAAACACCGAGGCACCGAAGGCTGCAGCAGACGGCGCGGCATCGGCGTGGATCGAGACGAACAGGTCCGCGCCCTTCTTGCGCGCGATTTCGGTACGGCCACGCAACGGGATGAAGTAGTCGCCGGTACGGGTCAGCTCGGCGCGGAAACCTTTCATGCCGTTGACCTGACGCTGCAGTTCACGAGCGATCTGCAGTACCACGTCTTTTTCACGCTGACCGCGTGAGCCGGATGCACCCGGGTCTTCGCCGCCGTGGCCGGCGTCGATCACCACAATGATGTCGCGTTTGCCGGCCGGGGCTGGCGGCAACTTGATGGCAGGTTCCGCAGGGGTGACCGGCACCGCTGGTACCGTCGCCACTTGTGGCGTCGGCGCAGGCGGCGGAGCGGCATCGGCCGGGTTGTCGAACAAGTCGACCACCAGACGGTTGCCGTATTGCGCGTTCGGCGCCAGCGAGAAGCTTTTCGGGGTAACGGCTTTTTTCAGGTCGATGACCACCCGCAGGTCGGTCGGCGTGCGCTGGGCCGAGCGCATCGCGGTGATCGGCGTGTTGGCAGTCGATACCTTCAGCGGCGCACCCAAAGTGGCGCCATTGATGTCGATCACCAGCCGATCCGGTGCAGTCAGGGTGAAGACGCTGTGCTGCACCGGGCCGCTCAGGTCGAAGACCAGTCGCGTGTTATCCGGCGCCCGCCACAGGCGCACGCTGTTGACCTTTGTGTCGGCCACAGCGCTGACGGCCACTGCCATCAACATCAGTCCTGCGGCAGCCACCAACGCGCGAAAGCGCATACCTAACCCCATCATTTAATTGGATTCCAATGCCAAAGCGGCACACCAGGTCTCGCCGCGCGAACCCTGGGATAAAATTTTCAGCGAACGCCCGCTGTCTTGCGGGCTAATGGTAATGGTCAGGTCAGGCTTTGGCAAAAAGCCTGCACCTTTATCGGGCCACTCGATCAGACACAGAGCATCGTCTTCGAAATAGTCGCGGATGCCAAGAAACTCCAGTTCCTCTGGATCGACCAGACGATACAGGTCGAAGTGGAAGGCGCGTACATCGCCGATCTCGTAGGGTTCGACCAGGGTGAAGGTCGGACTTTTCACCGCGCCGACATGCCCCAGACCACGAATGATGCCCCGCGACAGGGTGGTCTTGCCCATGCCCAGGTTACCTTCGAGAAAAATCAGGCCATGGCCCTGGGTAACGTGGGCAATCCGTGCGCCAAAGTCGCTCATGGCCTGTTCATCGGCCAGGTACAGGGTTACTTCAGACACGGTGCATGCTCCTCCAACAACTGACGAATGACTGGAATCAGATCACTGGCCGCCAGCCCACGGCCGAATTTACCTTGTTGCGCGCCGGCATTGGCGTGCAGCCAGACTGCCAGGCACGCGGCATCGAAGCCGTCCATGCCCTGAACCAGCAATGCGCCGGTCAACCCCGCGAGTACATCGCCAAGGCCCGCAGTGGCCATGGCCGGATGGCCCTGATGACACAGTGCCAGGCGACCGTCGGGATGGGCGATCAGGCTGCCGGCGCCTTTGAGCACGACAACAGCCAAGTATTTCTTGCTCAGCGCATGCGCTGCTGCCAGACGATCGGCCTGCACCTGGGCAGTACTGATCCCCAGCAGACGCGCTGCCTCGCCCGGGTGCGGGGTGATCACGCAATCCTTGGGCAGACTGACAATACCGCCGGCCAGCAGATTCAATGCATCGGCGTCCCACACCTGTGGCAGCGCCGCATTCGCTGCGGCCGACAATAACGCCCGCCCCCAACTCGCCTGTCCCAGCCCCGGCCCGACGACCAGCACCGAGACTTTCTCCAGCAAACCCATCAACTGATTGGCCGATGAAGTACCCAGCGCCATGGCTTCCGGTACGCGGGTCAGCGCAGCGGGGATATGTTCCGGGCGTGTCGCCAACGACACCATGCCCGCGCCGCTGCGCAAGGCGATTTCGGTACTGAGCAGGATCGCCCCACCAAAGCCATGGTCGCCGCCAATCAACAGCACATGACCGAAGCGGCCCTTGTGGGAGGTCGGCGCCCTCGCGGGCAGACGCGGCAGATTAGCCGCGTTGAGCCGGCGAGCCGCGAGCGGAATATCAGCATAGGTTTCAGCGCCGGCCTGCAGATCGTTGAACACCAGTTCGCCGACACAATCTGCCGCGTCACCGGTGAATAGCCCCAGCTTCAGACCGATGAAAGTCACCGTGAGGTCTGCGCGCACCGCGAGACCCAGCACTCGCCCGGTGTCGGCACACAATCCGGAAGGAATATCCACCGCCACCACCGGCAGGCCAGTGGCGTTGATCGCAGCAATGGCCGCGGCACAGGGCTCGCGCACCTCGCCACTCAAGCCAGTGCCGAGCAGCGCATCAAGGACAACGCCACGCAACTCGGTCTGGGCGCTCCAGCTCTGCACCGCGACACCCTCGGCCAGCGCCTCGGCGTGCGCCAGCGCCGCGTCGCCCTGCAAACGCTGCGGCTCACCGACCGCCAGCACCCGTACCGCCCAACCGGCGCGCTGCGCCAGCACGGCCAGCAAATAGCCGTCACCGGCGTTGTTGCCATGCCCGGCGAGCACGGTCAGCTCAGTCGCTGCAGGCCAGCGCCGCACCAGCGCGCGCCAGCACGCATACGCTGCGCGCTGCATCAATTCGAAGCCCGGCGTGCCGGCGGCAATCAGCCGCGCGTCGAGTGCACGCACCTGGGCGGCAGCGTACAGCGCGTCGGGTAATTCATCTTTCGTGTGCGGCATGCGTCTTCGGGCTCCGATGTCTGGCAGAATTATACGCACCTCAGCTCCGGTTTCTCTCGCCTCATGTCCGCCATCACCACAGATCTGCCCACCCTCGCCCAATCGATCAAGGATTGGGGCCGCGAGCTGGGCTTTCAGCAAGTCGGCATCAGCGGTCTGGACCTGGCCGAGCATGAGCAGCACCTGGAGCGCTGGCTCGCCGCCGGCTACCACGGCGAAATGGACTACATGGGTGCCCATGGCAGCAAACGCTCGCATCCCGAAGAGCTGGTGCCGGGCACGTTGCGCGTGGTTTCGCTACGCATGGACTACCTGCCCGGCGACACGCAAATGGCACAAATGCTCGCGCAACCGGAAAAAGCCTACGTCTCGCGTTATGCCTTGGGCCGCGATTACCACAAATTGATCCGTAAACGCGTGCAACAACTGGCCGACAAGATTCAGGCCGAGATCGGCCCGTTCGGTTTCCGCGCGTTCGTCGACAGCGCCCCGGTGCTGGAAAAAGCCATCGCCGAACAGGCCGGACTGGGCTGGATCGGCAAAAATACTCTGGTGTTGAACCGCAAGGCCGGCAGCTATTTCTTCTTGAGCGAACTGTTCGTCGATCTGCCGCTACCGGTGGACGAACCACACAGCACCGAACATTGCGGCCGCTGCACGGCGTGCCTGGACATCTGCCCGACCAACGCGTTCGTCGGTCCGTATGTGCTGGACGCCCGGCGCTGCATCTCTTACCTGACCATCGAACTGAAAAACGCGATCCCCGAAGACCTGCGCCCGTTGATCGGCAACCGGGTGTTCGGCTGCGACGACTGCCAGATCGTCTGCCCGTGGAACCGCTTCGCCAAACCTTCCGGAGAAAGCGACTTCAAGCCACGACACAACCTCGACAACGCCGAACTGGCCGAACTGTTCCTGTGGGACGAGGACAAGTTTCTCAGCAGCACCGAAGGCTCGCCGCTGCGCCGCGCCGGTTACGAGCGCTGGTTGCGCAATCTGGCCGTGGGCCTGGGCAATGCGCCGTCGAGCATTCCGGTGCTGGAAGCCTTGAAGGCGCGCCGTGACTACCCGTCAGAGCTGGTGCGTGAACATGTCGAGTGGGCGCTGAAACAACACGCCGAACGCCGTACTTGAGGCTATGCCGGTTTTCTCCACTTGGCTGTACGCCCCTTACCTGTCGGCTCAATCAGCCCTTCTGCTTTCAGTGATCGTAAAACCAGGCGCACTGTGTCGCGACTGACTCCCGGACAGGACTCTTCAATTTCCGAGATGGAAAAAGGGAGGACTCGCCTCAAGGCTTCGTCTCTGATTCGATCGCTTTTACCCCCTCGACGCTTCTCTATCGTGCCCACTCGCTCCTCGAACTCTTTGTACGCTCTAAGCATTGCCCCCCAAAAATAATCCATCCATGGCCGAACATCATGCGTACCCTCGTGCCACCCCTGAGAACTCAGCTCAAGCGTGCGTAATAGCCCTCCTTTGACTCCTCGAATATCCGTTCAAGACTGATAAATCGCCCGACTCTGTAATCAAATTGATAGAGCAGCAGCAATGTCAGCAGACGAGCGACGCGACCATTGCCGTCAGAGAAGGGGTGTATGCAAAGGAAGTCGAGGACCGTAAGCGGCACCAAAACCAGAGGGTCAGCTAGATTCAATGCCAGCGCCCGGTGGTAATACGCCAGGGTTTCAGTCACCGCAACAGGGGTCATATGAGCAGGAATAGGTTGGAAGCGAATCCGCGATGAACCATCGGCATGGCGCTCAATGATGTCGTTGTTCATCGCCTTCCATTCACCACCATCCGGAGGTAGATAGCGATAAAGAAGACTATGTAACTGTCTAAGAACACCTTCGGAAAATGGCATTCCATCGGCAGATTCATGGATGAGTGACAGAGCGTCCCGATAGCCAGCAATTTCCTGTTCGGATCGGCTTTTGGGGTCAGCGTTTTTGCTCATCAGTGACTTCAATCGCGCTGGCGCGACAGTTACACCCTCCAGTCGGTTAGATGACTCCGTGGATTCAATTACGGCTATCTGCGTAAGCCCCTGGAGGACCTGCGGCGATTGAGCAACGAACAGTTGTTGCTTACCCCGAAACTCCCCCAATGCACGAAGCGTCGCAATCTGAAGACCGTCGAAGCGCAAGGCGTCAAGAAATTCCGGGGTGAGTGAATGCATGATTCAGGCAGCCTTCTAAATGAGGTAAAAAGACTCAAATAGGGTATTTCAGAACAAAATACCCCCTTTAGGCTTTATTTTTTACCTTATTTAGAGGCGCGACATCTATGCAACATTCCCAACAGAATATTTCCACGCGCCCGCCAGCGTGACGTCAAGGTGCGTCGTTATAGACGAACTTGGGCATTTCCCAGTGGAACCGGATCGCCAGCAGCCGTAACAGGAAGCCGCCGAACAAGGTGATCAGGATTGCCTGCTCGCTCGGCACATTCAGGTACAGGCAGAGCATGTAGCACCACGCCGCCGCGAACGAGACGCTGGCGTACAGCTCACGGCGGAAGATCAGCGGGATGTCGTTGCAGAAGATGTCGCGCAGGATGCCGCCGAACACCCCGGTGATCACGCCGCTGACCGAAGCCACCAGCATGCCGTGGCCCATTTCCAGTGCGGTCATGCAGCCGATCAGGGTGAAGGCCACCAGGCCGACCGCATCAAGCACCAGAAACAGCGAACGCAAGTGACGCATCCAGCGGGCGGTGAACACGGTGAGCATCGCTGCTGCCGAGGTCAGCACCAGGTATTCCGGGTGTTTGACCCAAGTCAGCGGGTAATGCCCGAGCAACACGTCGCGCACCGAACCGCCACCCAGCGCGGTGACGCAGGCGATCAGCACCACACCGAACCAGTCCATGCCGCGCCGTCCGGCAGACAGCGCGCCAGTCATGGCTTCAGCGGTAATGGCGATCAGATAGAGCATCAGCAACATGGCGGCGGTCCTGGCAGGAAGGCGCGCAGTCTAGCCATTTCAGCGCCGCACCAGAAGGGGGCGCGCTCGGGGATGCATGTCTGACTTGAATCTTCCGGTGACTCTGACGCCCTCTTCGCGAGCAAGCCCGCTCCCACAGACAACGCATTCCAAATTGTGGGAGCGGGCTTGCTCGCGAAGACGTCAGTGCAGACACCGCTCAATCAGAACTTGATGAAGTGCTTGCGGTAGTGCTGCAGCTCGGCGATCGATTCGCGGATGTCGTCCAGCGCCAGGTGGGTGCTGCCCTTCTTGAAGCTGTCGCGCACGTCCGGCGCCCAGCGCGCGGCCAGCTCCTTGAGCGTCGACACGTCGAGGTTGCGGTAGTGGAAGTAGCTTTCCAGCCCTTTCATGTGCGTATAAAGGAAGCGGCGGTCCTGGCAGATGCTGTTGCCGCAGATCGGCGACTTGCCCTTCGGCACCCACTTTTCCAGGAAGGCGATGGTTTCGGCCTCGGCTTCGGCCATGCTGATACGGCTGTCGCGCACGCGCTGGGTCAGGCCTGAGTTGCCGTGGGTGCGGGTGTTCCACTCGTCCATGCGAGCGAGCACTTCATCACTGTGGTGAATGGCGATCACCGGGCCTTCGGCCAAGGTGTTCAGGTCGCTGTCGGTGACGATGGTGGCCATTTCGATGATGACGTCGTTTTCCGGATCCAGACCGGTCATTTCCAAGTCGATCCAGATCAGGTTCTGCGGGTTTTGCATATTCGGGCTCCTAGGCAATGCTGCGCAGTTTAGCCTAGGCCGGTGCCCGGGCGTGCTAAACTCGCTGCCGTTTTACCTAATCGCTGCATTCTTCAGACGGAACACCCATGGCCAAACGCCAACTCAATCGTCGTCAAAACTGGCGCATCGAAAAGATTCAGGGCGAGCGCGCCGCACGTGCCGCCAAACGCGAGTCCTCGGCGGTCGAAGCCCTGGAGGGCGGCGACCTGGGCCCGGAACAAACCGGCCTGGTGATCGCCCACTTCGGTGTGCAGGTCGAGGTCGAAGCTGTTGACGGCGATCAGGCCGGCCAGGTGTTCCGCTGCCACTTGCGCGCCAACCTGCCAGCACTGGTGACCGGCGACACCGTCGTCTGGCGCGCCGGCAATCAGGGCATCGGGGTGATCGTCGCGCAACTGCCGCGCACCACCGAACTGTGCCGTCCGGACAGCCGTGGTCAGCTCAAACCCGTAGCGGCCAACGTCGACATGATCGTCATCGTCTTCGCGCCACTGCCTGAGCCGCACGCCAACCTGATCGACCGCTATCTGGTCGCCGCCGAACACGCCGGCATCCGCCCGTTGCTGCTGCTGAACAAGTTCGACCTGATCGACGAGCAAAACGCTCCGGCGCTCAATGCGCTGCTGGCGGTGTACCGCACGCTGGGTTATCCGGTGCTGGAAGTCTCGGCGCATCACGGCAACGGCATGGAGCAGTTGCAGAAGCAGCTCGACGGGCGCATCAGTGTGTTCGTCGGCCAGTCCGGTGTCGGCAAGTCGTCGCTGGTCAACAGCCTGCTGCCGGAAGTCGAAACCCGCGTCGGGCCGTTGTCCGAGCTGTCCGGCCAGGGCACGCACACGACGACCACCGCGCGCCTGTTCCACTTCCCCGGTGGCGGTGAGCTGATCGACTCCCCGGGTATCCGTGAGTTCGGCCTGGGCCACGTCAGCCGCGCCGACGTCGAAGCCGGTTTCATCGAGTTCGATGATCTGCTCGGCACCTGCCGCTTCCGCGACTGCAAACACGACCGCGAACCGGGCTGTGCACTGCTCAAGGCCCTGGAAGATGGCCGCGTGCAGCAGCAACGTATGAACAGCTACCGCTCGATCATCGCCAGCCTGCCGGAAAACGGCTACTAAACATCCGCTCCGGCAGCACCTCGCCCGAGGGCTGCCGGATGTCGGATCGCGCCTGACACCTCCCCGATTCAATTAAACATCAGACCTTTCTGACAGACCCACCCACGCCTGCTTGCAGGACATTTCTCTTTCACCGCCCAGCCCTTGTAGGCTCGCGCCAGATGCCTAGATTGGGGTCCTCCTTCGCACTTTCGCGACCTCCGAGGAAGCCCATGCAAACCTATCACCTGTTCATCAGCCATTCGTGGAACTACGCCCACGCTCACGACAATCTGGTACGCCTGCTCGGCGCCAAACCGGATTTCAGTTTCAAGAATTTTTCCGTGCCGCCGCACAATCCGATCCTGGGCGCGCAGACCGACAAGCAGCTCGAAGAAGCCATCGAAAACAAGATTCGCCCTTGCTCGGCGGTGCTGATCATGGCCGGGATGTATTCGACCTACAGCAAGTGGATCAACAAGGAAATCGAGATCGCCAAGCGCATGGGCAAGGTGATCATCGCGATCAAGCCGTTCGGCGCCGAGCGTATTTCCGCCGTGGTGCGTGAAGCGGCGCATGCCGAATGCGCGTGGAACACCAACAGCATCATCGGTGCAATCCGTCAGCACACGGCGGTGTAACCATGCGCAAAGGACTGTTTATCGGCATCAACCACTACGACTACGTCTCGCCCTTGAGCGGCTGTAACAACGACGCAATGGCCATGGCTTCGGTGCTGGAGCGTCACGCCAACGGGCGACCGAACTTCAGCAGCAAAGTGCTGACTTCAGCCGAAGAAAAACTCACGCTCAACCACATGAAACAGCAGATTCAGAGCCTGTTCTCAGGCGACTGTGACGTGGCACTGCTGTACTTCGCCGGTCATGGGCAGTTCGACACCAGCATTGACGAAGGACTACTGATTCCCCAGGACTATCAACCTGAGGGAGACGGTATCCGCATCAGCGACATTCTGGAATGGGCGGACAAGGCCCCGCACATCAAGAACAAAATCATCATTCTCGATTGCTGCCAGGCCGGCGCAGCAGGGGCCATGCGCAACCTGCGTGGCGGCAGCAGTGTGATCGGCGAAGGCGTGACCATTCTCACGGCCTGCAAAAAAGAACAGTACGCCCTGGAAAGTCGCGGCCACGGAATCTTCACCGATCTGTTGCTGCAAGCGCTGCACGGTGGCGCTGCCAACGTACTCGGCAAGGTCACCCCCGGTAGCGTTTACTCGTTTGTCGACAATGCGCTGGGGGCTTGGGAGCAGCGTCCGGTATTCAAGACCAATGTCTCGCAGTTTGTGCCGCTGCGCGAGGTCGCGCCGCTGATTGCCGAAGAGACCCTGCGCAAACTCAAGGACTGGTTCCCGGAGCCGAGCTTCGTGTTCAGACTCGATCCCAGCTACGAGCCCACCGAAGCGCTGTTCGACCCCGAGCACGGCGACATCTTCAAGCAACTGCAAATGTGCAATCGCCACAGCCTGATCGAGCCTGTGGATGCCGAGCACATGTACTACGCCGCCCTGAATTCCACCGGCTGCCGCCTCACCGCCCTAGGTGCTTACTACCGAGAACTCGCCATAAAAGGACATTTCTGATGCCCGTATTCATCAGCTACCGCCACATGGATCGTCCACAGGCCATGGCCATCAATACCCAATTGATGCAGGCCAACATCAAGACCTACCTCGACGTGCTCGACCCGGAATCGCAGACCACCGACGACATCACCGGGGTCATCACGCGCAACATCACCGAGTGCACGCACTTGCTGGCGGTGGTATCAGAGAAAACCGCGTTGTCGTGGTGGGTCCCGTTCGAAATCGGCGAAGCGACGATCAGCAATCGGCGGATCTGCTCGTTCAAGACCGGCCCCACGCAATTGCCGGCCTATCTGGACAAGTGGCCGAAACTGAGTACACCGACCGATGTGGATTTCTTCATCGAGGCTTATCGCAGCGAAGGGACGATCAAGCGCTCAATGACGCTCGACTCGGTGAGCGGCGATCAATCGACGCGCAGCGCCAACAAGATCAATGCCGAGATGTTCCACGAGGGGTTGAAGAACCGGATTCGGCGCGGCTTCTAACCCCACCGGACACAAAAAGCCCCGAACATTCGGGGCTCTTTGTGTCCACCTGCCCTACTTCGGCTCAGGCTTGCGAAACGCATACAGATGCTGGCGCACGATCCCGCCCGGCAGTTCCTTGCCGAACACGCCGTAACGTACCGGCCATTCTTTCGGCGGCAGCTTGAACGTACCGAACAGCATGTCCACCAGCGGCGTGTGGATCGCATAGTTCTTGTAGATGTAATCCTTGTGCCGCGCATGGTGCCAATGGTGGTAGCGCGGCAGCACGATCAGGTAGTTCAGCCAGCCGCCGTTGATCCGCACGTTGGCGTGGGCCAGTACCGCCTGAACACCAACCAGAATCACATAGGCATTCAGCGCTTGTGGTGCGAAGCCCAGCAGCATCAACGGCACCAGCACGCCAGTGCGGGTCAGCAGGATTTCAATGAAGTGCACGCGCGAACCGGCGAGCCAATCCATGTGCGTGCTGGAGTGATGCACCGCGTGTATGCGCCACAGCCATGGCACCACATGGTAGAGCCGGTGCAGCCAATACTGACCGAGATCAGCGACCAGGATCGCCAGCAGAAACTGCACAACGAGCGGCAGGCTTTGCACACTTGCCTGCAAGCCAGGCGACACCGCCCAACCGGCGATATAGCTTGAAGAGGCGGTGATGAAGATCAGGATGAACTGCACCAGCATGTGGCTGACGAAAAAGTAGGTCAGGTCGGTGCGCCAGTGCGGGCGCAGGATGTTTTGCTCGGGATCCTTGGAATAGAGCTTTTCCAGAGGAATAAACACGATCGCCGACACCAGCAGCGCCAAAACAAACCAGTCCAGACCCAGCGAGTAAGGCGTCTGTCCGATCGAACTGACCTGGACATTGGTGCCACCGAGGAACACCGCCAGCCCTGATGCAACCAGACCAGTAATCCCCAAGCGCTTGCGTTTGTTGAGCAGGATATTCAGGGTGCCGAGACTGAACGACAGCACCAGACCGAGCAACAGCGTGGTGCGCGCGAACTGCTCGTCATAGACCTTGCGCAGTTCGGCTGTGGTCAGCCACTCGGGAAACAGGAAGCAGAACACCGCCAACAGACTCAATAGCCCGAGGGTGGCGGAAATATAGCCACTGACTCGCCCCTCACCGAACTTGAAGGGTGCGTTACCGTGCCGCTGAAAATAGGCTTTGAGTCTTTCCATAACTGATCTTCCGTGATTGCGAAAACTGCGACTGGTCATTGCGACGCAGGCAGAAACAAAAAAGCCACGGTGACCGTGGCTTTTTGTGAATCACTGCTTGGGCGCGGGAGCCGGTGCAGTGGCTGGCGGCGGCGCAGTCCCCGGCCCGGCCGGTTTCGGTGCCGCGTCGTCGAACAGGTTCAGCCGTTCGCGCAGCTCATGCGCCGGCACCGGTTGCTGATCCGCCGGCAGCGCGTTCGGGTCGACTGACGTCGCCGGCGCGGCGCCGTTCTCCCCTTCTATTGCGGGCTTGGCCGGGTCGGCGCCTTGCGAGCCTTCGATGGCCGCTTGCGCCTTCTTGGTCAGCACCACGATGTCGATACGGCGGTTGACCGGGTTGAACGGGTTCTCCTTGTCGAACAGCGCCGACGAGGCATAACCGACGACCCGCGCCACTTGCCCGTCCGGATAGCTGCCCGCCACCAGCGCACGCCGCGCGGCGTTGGCGCGGTTGGCCGAGAGCTCCCAGTTACCGAAATCACCGGTGCCGGTGTACGGCTTGGCGTCGGTGTGGCCGCTGATGCTGATCTTGTTCGGCACTGCCTTGATGGTGTCGGCCATGGCCAGCAGGATGTCTTCGAAGTACGGCTTCAAGCGTGCAGAACCCGAGTCGAACATCGGCCGGTTCTCGGCGTCCATGATCTGGATGCGCAAGCCGTTCGGGGTGATCTCGAAGAGGATCTGATCCTTGAACTTCTGCAGCTGCGGGTTCTCGTCGACCTTGTTCTGCAGTTCTTGCAGCAACAGCTCCAGACGCTCCTTCTCGACCTGCTCGGCCATGCCTTCAACCTGTTCGGTATCGACCGTGACCTTGTCCGGTTGCGGCTGCGACTTCACCTCAGGGTTGAGGGTATTTTCCGGGGCCAGGGTCGGCGTACCGCCCAGGTCGATGATGTACGGCGTGCCGCTTTCGGAAAAGCCGACCGGATCCTTGAAGTAACCGGCGATGGCGATCTTCTGCTCCGGTGTGGCGGTGGACAGCAGCCACAGCACCAGGAAGAACGCCATCATCGCCGTGGCGAAGTCGGCGAAGGCGATCTTCCACGCCCCGCCGTGATGCCCGCCGGCTATGCGCTTGACGCGCTTGATGATAATCGGCTGATTATTTTCCATTTCTTAGCGACCGCGAACCGCTTGTTCCAGCTCGGCAAAGCTTGGACGGTGCGCCGGATACAGAACCTTGCGCCCGAACTCCACGGCCAGCGATGGCGGCATGCCGGAAGCCGAAGCGACCAGCGAGGCCTTGATGGCTTCGTAGACGTTCAGTTCTTCCTTGGCATCGTGGGCCAGGGAGTGCGCCAACGGACCGAAGAAGCCATAGGCCGCGAGAATACCGAAGAAGGTACCGACCAGTGCCGCGCCGACGTGCAGACCGATGGATTTCTGATCGCCTTCACCCAGCGAGGCCATGGTCACCACGATACCCAGTACCGCCGCGACGATACCGAAACCGGGCATGGCGTCGGCGATGCCGTTCACCGCATGGGATGGATGCTCGAGGTCTTCCTTGAGGCTGTAGAGTTCCATGTCGAACAGCCCTTCCAGTTCGTGCGGCGCCATGTTGCCGGACGACATGATGCGCAGGTAATCGCAGATGAACGCGGTCATGCGCTCGTCTTTGAGCACGGCCGGGTACTTGGCGAAAATCGGGCTCGCGGCGGCGTCTTCGATGTCGCCCTCGATGGCCATCATGCCTTCGCGGCGACTCTTGTTGAGGATCTCGTAGATCAGGCCCAGCACTTCCAGATAGAACGTGTGGCTGAAACGCGAACTGAACATGCTCAGGGATTTCTTGAGCACGTGCATCGTCATGTAACCGGGGTTGGCCTGGAGGAATGCACCGAGGGCCGCACCACCGATGATCATCACCTCGAAGGGCTGGATCAAGGCGGCAATTTTGCCGTGGGAGAGCACGTATCCGCCGAGCACGCTCGCGAATACGACGATGATGCCGATAATTTTAGCCATAGGTAGAAAGTACTTACTGAGTCGGGTTCAAGGTCATATTCGGAAGTTAAAAAATCTCTTCTTCTACTTATCGGCAAAACTGCGCCAGACTATAGCCAGTTCAGGCGAAAAGCCAATTTAGCCCATGCCGGGCGCGTCTACAGTCAGTGAAGATCTCGTCCAGACATGGCTAATGAAACGAACGTCCTACACGCAAAACCGACCACCCTTGAGGGCTGGGTAAAGTTGCTCGATGGCGTGCGCCTGCCCGTGCCGCAGGAGGCTCACGACAAGGTGTGCCGCGCGATCCGCGACAACCGCAGCTCGCTGCGCGACATCGCCGACCTGATGCAGGACAGCCCGGCACTGGCCTTGAGTATCATCCGTGAGGCCAATCGTCACACCCTCGGCACCATGGCCGCGCCGGCGGAAAATCTCGAGGTGGCGATCAATCGTCTAGGCCTGGCGCGTACCGAAGAATTGCTCGCACGCCTGCCCGTCGAACCGCAGATGCAGATTCCCAAGGCCCTGCGCCAACTGCAGCTGATCAGCCAGCACGCCACGCAACAGGCCAACGGTTTTTTCGCCAGTCGCCTGGCGCGACTGTGGCAGGACATTCATTGGGGCAGCCTGTTGTTTCTCTCGCCTTTATGGCCGCTGGCGCTGACGTACCCAGAGTTGCTCGAAGAGTGGGAACTGCGGGTGATCCACAAGGGCGAATCGGCCCCGGTGGTCGAGCAGCAACTGTTTGGCGTACGCCTGCTGAAGGTCGCCGAGGCGCTGGTGCAAGTCTGGCACCTGCCGATCTGGGTGCAGCAAGGCTATAAGTTGCTGCTCAGCGAACAGCGTGAACTGGTCAAAGTGCTGCGCATCGCCCGCGACAGCGAACATCCGCTGCGCCAGCAAAATCGCCTCGATGACGATCCGACCCTGCGCCGCTGGCTCAACCAGCCGGCCAACACCGTGCTGTTGGCCAACGGTCTGGCGCTGTCCGCGCAACAGGCCTGGGACAGTCCGCACAGCGAACGCTGGCAATACCTGACCAGCCTTTATCTGCAGATTCCGATGGATGAGGTGCAGCAGCAGTTGCACCAGCAAGCCGCCAACAGTGCGCGCCAGCATGCCATGCCCGATCTGTGGCACCCGGCCGTTTCATTATTATGGCCGTGGGGCACCCATCGTTTGCCGGCCGGGATGCTGCCCGCAGCCGCGCCGAGTGCCGAGGATCTGACTCAATGGCGCCGGCAATGCGCCGAATTGCTGGCCGAGCCGAGCCGCTTCACCAATGCCATGAGCCTGACCGTCGCCGCCCGCGATGCCCTGGTCGCCAGCGGCATGCGCCGGGTGATGATTCTGATGGCCGATCGCACGCAGTCCAATCTGCGCGTGCACCAGACCTTCGGCCTGCCTAAAGAAGCCGCCGCGCTGAATTTTGTCGTCAGCCAGAGCAAAGTCTTGCAACGGTTGCTCGCGCAGCAGGCGCAGGTGCGGATCAACCCCGAGAACAACGCACAATTCTCCGCGCTGCTGCCGCAAGGCCTGCGCTCGCTGTTTCACGGCGAACACCTGTTCCTGCGCTCGCTGGTCAATAACGGCCGGGTGATCATGATCGTCGTCGCCGACCAGGGCGGCGGGCCGTTCGCCGACATCACCGTGCAGGCTTTCGGCAAAACCGCACAGTGCATCGAAAAAGCCCTGCACAGCTTTAGCAGCCGTGGCCGATGAGGCTGCGCTACAATCCCCCCCTTTGTGCTCTGGAGACCTCACATGTCTGACTTCTCTGGCTTGCCGCTCGTCATCGAGCCGAGCGACCTGCTGCCTCGGCTTGAGTCTGAAGAGCTGATTCTGGTGGATCTGACCAGCGCTGCCCGCTATA
The DNA here is from genome assembly GCF_002878485.1 of Pseudomonas sp. AD21. Taxonomy (NCBI): domain Bacteria; kingdom Pseudomonadati; phylum Pseudomonadota; class Gammaproteobacteria; order Pseudomonadales; family Pseudomonadaceae; genus Pseudomonas; species Pseudomonas sp. AD21. The sequence continues at coordinate 6,604 of NZ_NQYG01000055.1, read as the reverse complement.
CAGAAGGCCATCTCCCCGGCGCACGCTTTGTCGACCCGAAACGCACCCAGCTCGGCCAGCCGCCGGCGCCGGGGCTGCTGCCGGCCAAGGCCGATCTGGAAGCCTTGTTCGGTGAACTGGGCCATCGTCAGGACGCGGTCTACGTGGTGTATGACGACGAAGGTGGCGGCTGGGCCGGGCGTTTCATCTGGCTGCTCGACGTGATCGGCCACGACAAGTACCACTACGTCGACGGTGGTCTGCCGGCGTGGCTGGAGGCAGGCATGCCAATGTCGATCCAGGTGCCACCGGCAGTCGGCGGCCCGGTATCGTTGACACTGCTCGACGAGCCGACGGCAACGCGCGAATACCTGCAAAGCCGCCTCGGTGCTGCCGATCTGGCGATCTGGGACGCCCGTGGGCCGCTGGAGTATTCCGGCGAGAAAGTACTGGCCGCCAAGGCTGGGCACATTCCGGGCGCGGTGAACTTCGAGTGGACCGCCGGCATGGACAAGGCACGCCAGCTGCGGATTCGCACCGACATGCCGCAGATCCTCGAAGACCTGGGGATCACCAAGGACAAAGAAATCATTACCCACTGCCAGACCCATCACCGGTCGGGCTTCACTTATCTGGTGGCCAAGTCCCTCGGTTATCCGCGGGTCAAGGGCTACGCCGGTTCCTGGGGCGAATGGGGCAACCACCCCGATACGCCTGTCGAGATTCAAGGTTCTAAGGACAACTAATGAAAGAGCGTCTGTTTATCCTCAGCCAGTACCTGCTGCCTCATCACCTGCTGTCGCGCCTGGCCGGCTGCGTTGCCGAGTGCCGTGTGCGCTGGTTCAAAAATGCCTTCACCCAGTGGTTCGCCAAGCGTTATCAGGTGGACATGTCGCAAGCGCTGGTCGAAGACCTGACCGCCTACGAGCACTTCAACGCCTTCTTCACCCGAGCCCTGAAAGACGGCGCGCGCCCACTGGACGAAACCCCGGGCGCGATCCTCAGCCCGGCCGACGGCGCGGTCAGCCAGCTCGGTCCGATCGAACACGGTCGCGTGTTCCAGGCCAAGGGCCACAGCTTCAGCGTGCTGGAACTGCTCGGCGGTGACACAGCCAACGCTGCGCCGTTCATGGGCGGCGACTTCGCCACCATCTACCTGTCGCCGAAGGATTACCACCGCGTGCACATGCCGCTGGCCGGCACCCTGCGCGAGATGGTCTACATCCCGGGCCGAATCTTCTCGGTCAACCAGACCACCGCCGAAAACGTTCCGGAGCTGTTCGCCCGCAACGAGCGTGTGGCGTGCATCTTCGACACCGAGCGCGGACCGATGGCCGTGGTACTGGTCGGCGCGATGATCGTCGCGTCGATCGAAACCGTGTGGGCCGGTCTGGTCACTCCACCGAAGCGTGAACTGAAAACCTTCCGCTACGACGAAGCCGCTCGTGCGCCGATCCATCTGGAAAAAGGCGCTGAACTTGGCCGCTTCAAGCTGGGTTCGACCGCGATCGTGCTGTTCGGGCCGGATCAGGTGAAATGGGCTGAAGAACTGGTCGCCGGTTCGCCAGTGCAGATGGGTCAAGGCCTGGCGCTGCCAACAGCCTGATTCGTTTTCGATGAGAGCGGCTTCGGCCGCTCCCACCGATTGCTGTAATTGCTGCTATGGTTTTTGGCATGAGCCAGACCATTTCCCCACCGCTGCTAAGCACCCCGACTCCAACGCAGTCGCGCCTGTCGTTCTGCGAAGCCACCCCGCGCGACCTCAAACGCTGGATCGCCGGCCTGCCCAAGGCCAACATCGGCGAAACCGCCCGCCAGTTGTATCAAGGCCTGGGCGAACTCAACCTACTGCTCACCCCCAGCGATAATCGCCTGCAACTCTTGGAGCTGCTGCGTCCCGAGGTGTATTTCGTCTGCCAGCATCTGGAACGGCACTTCCTGCATCAGGCGATCATGCTCGACGATCGTTCGCGCAAGATCAGTAACCTGTGTCAGGCACTGCAAAGTCAGCTGGCCATCGGTTACAAGCAGATCGTTCTGCGCATTGCGCCCAAGTACAACAAGGATCGGGCGACGCTGGTCAGTCAGGCCCTGCAACGAGCCGCGCATGCACTCAAGGGGCAACTGCAGCGAGCCGCGCAGCTGTATAGCCCGGCACCGGAACAGCTGTGGTTCGAGCTGCATCAGTTGTACCGCTGCGCCTGCGGATTGCAGCTGCAACAGCGCCGCGTGCATGACGATCTGGCGAGCCTGACCACCGAACTGAGCCTGGAACAGACCTACATTGCCGCCCTGCTGCTGGGCAGCGCTCGCTGCAACCAACTGCGCCAGAACCAGATCGCACGGCTGGCTGAAGTGCTGGAACCGTGGAGCGCCCAGCTCAAGCTGCATTTTGGCGGCACGGACGACGGCCTGTTCGCCATCAGCGCCGAACTGGACACCGGCCCGCGCTACCGCAGCATGTTTCGCAAAGAACAGCAGGGCGCCCTGCTCGGCTTCAATCCGCAAGCCCTGGTGAATGTCATCGAAGCGCATTTACTGCATCAGGAGACCTCGACGCCCCTGCCCGTCCCGGCAGGACTGAGCCTCGACACCCTGCAACATGTGCACGCCAGTTGGGGCCAGACCGCCGAGCGCAGTTTTCAGCGTACCCCAGGCCAAGGCAACCTGACCGTGTGCGTGGGCATGAGCGCCCTGCACTTTTATCTGGGCGGCGAGCGCACCTTCAGCGAACTGCTCAAGCACCCCGGTGCCCGTGCCGCCAACTTCAGCAGCGCCGTGGCCAAGGGCGAAAAGGACAGCTGGAGCCAGGCTTTCGACGCCGCCCCGCAAAGCAACGCGGATGAGTTTCTGCCCTACGAAGAAATCCAGTACGACCATATCGGTGAAGACGAAAGCACAACCGACCACACACCGCACTACCCGACCTATACGTTGCCGGTGATCAACCACAGTCCCGGTGGTTATTGCCTGGGCTGGCCGAGCGAGGTGCCCGCCGAGTTGCAGGCCGGGGAGATGGTCGGGATTCAGGACAGTTCGAATCAGGGCTGGAGCATTGCGGTGGTCCGATGGATTCGTCAGGTACGCGGTGCAGGAGCACAAATGGGCATCGAGCTGGTGGCGCCGTACGCCGAACCCTGCGGTTTGCAACTGGTGCGTTCGCGGGACGATCACAGCCACTATTTGCGTGGCCTGTTACTGCCCGAGATCAGCGCCATCGACTTGCCCGCAACCTTGCTCGCACCGCGTCTGCCGTTTCAGGAAGGCCATAAAGTGTTGATCAACACCCACGGCGAAGAACACCGCGCCGGACTGGATCGACGGGTGGCGAGTACGCACAGTTTCAATCAGTTTGCCTATCGCTCGCTGGAGGCCGCGCACAATGGCGGGAGCGAGGAGGATTTCGATTCGCTGTGGAAGTCGTTATAAGCGCACGGCATTGGATTGGCGGTGTGGCCATCGCGAGCAGGCTCACTCCTACAGGGGATCTCCAATGTCCAAAGATCCAATGTGGGAGCTAGCCTGCTGGCGATGAGGCCAGTTCAGACAGCAGAATTCTTAAAGCTGCCCGTCGCGGTCGCGAAAGCCCAACAGATACAACACACCATCCAGCCCCAGGGTGGAAATCGCTTGCTTGGCCGACTGTTTGACCAGCGGCTTGGCGCGGAAGGCCACACCCAGCCCGGCGATCGCCAGCATCGGCAGGTCATTCGCGCCGTCGCCAACCGCAATGGTCTGCTCCAGACGCAGGCCTTCCTTGTGCGCCAGTTCCGTCAGCAGATCAGCCTTGCGCTGGGCGTCGACAATCGGCTCGATCGCCACGCCGGTGCACTTGCCGTCGACCACTTCCAGTTCGTTGGCGAACACGTAGTCGATGCCGAGCCTGGCCTGCAACTGCTTGGCGAAGTAAGTAAAGCCGCCGGACAGGATCGCCGTCTTGTAACCCAGTCGCTTGAGTTCGGCGAACAGGGTTTCGGCGCCTTCGGTCAACCGCAGCGACGCGCCGATCGAGTCCAGCACGCTGACGTCCAGGCCCTTGAGCAACGCCAGACGCTCCTTGAAACTGGCACGGAAATCCAGTTCGCCGGCCATCGCCCGCTCGGTGATGGCCGAAACTTGCTCGCCCACACCGGCCGCTTTGGCCAGCTCATCGATGACTTCGGCTTCGATCAGCGTCGAGTCCATGTCAAACACCGCCAGACGCCGGTTGCGGCGGAACAGCGAATCTTCCTGAAAGGCGATATCGACGTTCAGCTCTTGGGCGACGCTGAGGAATTCAGCGCGCAGGGCCTGCGGATCAGCCGCTTCGCCACGCACGGAGAACTCGATGCAGCCCTTGCCCTTGTCCTCTGGCGTGTCCAGCGGCATGCGCCCCGACAGACGGTCGATATGGTCGATGTTCAAGCCATATTTGGCGGTGATCGAGCTGACCGCCTGCAATTGGCCGGCGGTCACTTTGCGGGTCAACAGGGTGACGATGTGGCGTTTCTTGCCCTGATTGCCCACCCATTGCTGGTAATCCTCTTCGGACACCGGGGTGAAGCGCACCTGCTGATCGAGCTCGTAGCCCTTGAACAGGATGTCCTTGAGCACGGCTTTGCCTTGCTCGGAATCGGGAATCTCGACCAGGATGCCGAACGACAGGGTGTCGTGGATCACCGCCTGACCGATGTCCAGGATGTTCACACCACCCTGGGCCAGAACGCCGGTAATGGCCGCAGTCAGACCCGGACGGTCGACTCCCGTGATGTTAATCAGGACGATTTCGCGCAACGCGCACCCCCGCAACTGGAAAAAAACCGCATTCTACCCACTTTCAGTGACCATCGGGCACCGCGAGCGCTTTGCCGGTCTAGGGCCTGTCGCTATACTGCGCGTCAACTTCACGGACAAAAGAGCCGAGCTCAGTGAACCGGCCCACGCCAGTTAAAACCGATAACTTCTTCCTGCTGATCTTCCGTGCACTGCGTCATCGCCGTGTACCGATTGCATTGCGCATTGCCAGCCATAACGTGATCCTGGTCGCTCTGGCCCTGGTGATCTATGCCGGGGTGATGGGCTTGCAGTTCAAGCAGGCCATGCACGAGCAGGCCGATGCGCTGGGCGAAAGCCTGACCACGCAGACCGCCACCTCCGCCACTGAACTGTTGGTGTCCAACGACATCCTCAGTCTCAACGTGCTGCTCAACAACCTGACCAAAAACAAACTGGTGGCCCACGCGGCTATCTATAGCGTGGACAACCGCATCCTCGCCGAATCCGGTCAGCGCCCCAAGCACAGCCTGCTGGGCGAAGCCGAGGGCATGTACGAGAGCAAGATCACCTTCCAGGACGTGACGGCCGGGCAATTGCGCATCAGCCTGGACATGGATCAGTTCCAGCAGCCGATGACCATCAGCCTGCAGAGCATGGGCATTCTCAGCGCAATCCTGCTGGCGCTGTCACTGGCCTTGAGCCTGCGCATGGGCCGCTACCTGTCCACGCCGCTCCTGCAATTGCGCGTATGGCTGCGCAATATCGACGAATACACCCCGGGCACCGACCGTCAGGACGAGATCGGCGATCTGGCGCGCCAGCTGCACGCCAACTTCGCTCCGGAGCCTGCGCCAAAGCCTGAGCCTGAGCCGGAACCCGAGTTCGAAGAAGAGGATGAGCCGGAGTTCGAAGTGCGCAATCTGCGTGACCCGAGCTTTGACGAAACCCGCCCGCTGGCCGCGCAAAAGCCGGCGCCGCGCCACGTGGTCAGCACTGTCGAAGACGATGAAGACGACGACGCGTTTGCCGACCTGCGCGACGAATCGCTGGATGAAGCGCCACAACCGGTCGTACGCAAGGCCACGCCGAGCGTGCCGCAACACAGTGCGGTGCTTGCCGTGCAACTGGGCTCGCAGGAGCAACTGCGTCGCCTGCCGCGTGCGCGTCTGGAAGAGTTGCTGGAACGTTATCGCGATTGCCTCGATCAGGCAGCCTCGCTGTATCAGGGCGAAATCGAAACCCTGAACGACGGCAGCACGCTGATGCTGTTCCACACCGAAGACAGTGGCGACGACTACCTGACCAACGCGATCTGCTGCGGCGAGTTGCTGCGGGCGCTGGGTCATCAGTTGCAGATCGAAGTCGCCGACAGCGGCATCACCCTGCAATTGCAGCTGGGCCTGACCCTGGGCGATGAGCTGTTCGGTCTGAGCCAGATCGACCTGCTGCTGACCGATTCGGCTCAGGATGCCCTGGCCCTGTCGCAGCACAGCCGCAACCTGCTGCTGGTCGAGCGCAAGATCGGTGACGACTCGCTGATTCGCCAGCGTGCACGGATCCGCCCGATCGCCAGCCCTGAAGGGGCTTGCTGTGTGGAGCGCTTGATGGAGCCGTATCCATCGATGCTCGAACGGCAACTGGCGCGGATGCATGAGCGCCGGGCGTAAGCCTTAGACCTGAAACACAGAAGCCCGCAGACGAGTGATTGTCTGCGGGCTTTTTTGTTGCCTGTACCGGCCCCTTCGCGAGCAAGCCCGCTCCCACACTTCAGCGCCCACATTCCCTGTGGGAGCGAGCCTGCTCGCGAAGAGGCCAGCCCACACAATGCGGATCTTCAACTGCTGCATCGGTTGTACGACGCTCATCACTT
>NZ_NQYG01000054.1:0-36836 GCF_002878485.1 Pseudomonas sp. AD21 | reverse complement strand
GGGAATGCCTCTAGGGACGCTCTGCGTCCAGTGACGCGGAGCGTCACGGGCTGCATTCCCACGCCGGAGCGTGGGAACGATCAGTGCGGGGGTGTTAGCCAAGGCCGCGTTCGGCGAGGAATTCGGCGATGTAATCGATGAAGGCAACAACCTTGGCCGTGGCCCGTCGATGGCTCGGGTAGACCGCCAGAATGTGCGGGCCGAAGGTGTCCGGGTCGATTTCATAATCAGCCATGACCCGCATCAGACGCCCGTCGGCAATGTACGGCGCGGCGCTCCACAACGGCGTGTGCAACAAGCCGCGCCCGGCCAGAGCGCTGGCCAGCAGCAGGTCGTAATTGTCGCTGCGCAACCGCGGCGCCGTCGGCTGCGCCAGGCTCAGGCGCTGGCCGTCGCGTTCGGCCCACCAGAACTCGCGGCTGAGCAACGGATGCTGATACAGCAGCCACTCATGCTGTTCAAGGGTTTGCGGAGTCACCGGCAAACCCTTGCGCGCCAGATAGTCGGGGCTGCCGCACAACGCCAGACGATTGCTGCCGACCACCCGGGCGATCAGCCCCGGCAAGTCATCGTGGCCCTCGCGCAAGGCCAGGTCGTAGCCGCTTTCCAGCAGATTGACGAACGCATCACACAGGTCCACTTGCAGGCTGATCTGCGGGTATTGCTGCAAAAAACCGTCGCACACCTGATCGAGAAACGCCCGCCCGTAAGCCAGCGGTGCGGTGATTTTCAGGCTGCCGCGCAGACCGTGCTGCAACTGCTCGATTTCCTCGCCGGCCTCCTCCAGCCGCTGCAACACCAGCCGTGCGGTTTCCAGGTACACGCGGCCGATTTCGGTCAGCAGAATCCGCCGCGTACTGCGCTCGAACAGCCGCGCACCGAGTTCCGACTCCAGGTGATTGACCGCTTTGGTCAGGGCCGACGGGGTCTTGCCCAGTTGCTCGGCCGCGCGGCTGAAACTGCAGAGTTGCGCGGTGACCACGAACATTTTCAGTGCACCCAACTTGTCCATGCTTTTTCCATTCAGGCAAAAACGTTTTTCGTGAGGAAGGCGTTCTGTCGGCCGATGTCAGCCACTAATCTGGCCATCAGACGCAATAACAAGGAAATCTTCAATGAAAAGATTCATCCCGAGTCTGTTGGTAACCGCTGTAAGTTTTGCCTCGATGGAAGCCATGGCCGCCACCGATCTGGTGCTGGTCAACGGCAAGATTTTCACCGCCGACCGCTCACAGCCGAAGGTCCAGGCACTGGCAGTGGAAAACGGCAAAGTGCTGAAAGTCGGTACTGATGCGCAGATCAAGGCGCTGATCGAACCCGGCACGCAGGTGATCGATCTGGGTGGCAAGACCCTGATGCCCGGCTTGATCGACAGCCACTCCCACGCGATTTTCGGCGGCCTGGAAATGGTCTCGGCCAACATGGAAGACGAAGTTGTCGCCCTTGATGAACTGCAAAAGCGTCTGCGCGACTGGCGTGAAGACGGCAAGGCCAGACACGGTGACGTGCTGAGCATTGCCGGCATGAGTTCGGCCTATTGGGCGCAGGCCGAAGCGTTGGGCAAGACCTTCAACCAGGGCGAATGGGCCAACGTGCCAGTGGTGTTCATCGGCAGCGACCACCACACCGCGTGGGCCAACAACATCATGCTCAAGCGCGCCGGGATCGACGCCGCGCTGCTGAAAACCCTGCCCGACGCGGAAAAAGACACCATTGGCAAACTGGCCAACGGCGAGCCCAATGGCTTTGTGGTCGATGCCGGTTGGGATCGGGTCGCCTCGAAAATGCCGGTGCCAAGCCCGGCCGACATGCTCAAGGCTGCCAAATCCGCCGTGCGTTTCAACAACAGCCTCGGCATCACCGCATGGATGGACCCTGCCGCCAACGCTGCACCGGGCGAGGCCGTTTTCGCCCTCAAACCTACCGAAAAAACCGTCGGCGTGCTGCCGGCCTACAAAGCGCTGTCGGCCAGTGGCGACATGAGCGTCCACGTCGCCGCACTGCTGGTGGCCAACCCGAAAAGCCTGCCCACCGACCTCGACACGCTGGATAAAGTGCGCCAACAGTTTCAGGGCATCCCCAACCTGACCCTGCCCGGGATCAAGATCTTCGCCGACGGCGTGATCGAGTACCCGGCGCAGAGCGCGGCGATGATCGATCCGTACAGCAACTCGCACAAACAGGGCGAACTGCTGATCGATCCGCAACATTTCGGCGAACTGGTCAGTGCCATCGACCAGCGTGGCTGGCTGGTGCACATCCACGCCATCGGCGACCGCGCGGTGCGTGAATCGCTCAACGGTATCGAGCAGGCGCGCAAGGACCGCCAGAGCGGCATCACTCACTCGATCACCCACCTGCAGATGGTCAACCCGAAAGAGTTCGCCCGCTTCAAGCCGCTGAACGTGATCGCCTCGATGCAACTGCTGTGGGCCAGCGCCGACGACTACACCACCGACATGATCAAGCCCTACGTCAGCGCCCTCGCCTTCCGTTATCAGTACCCGGCGCATTCGTTGCTGAAACAGGGCGCGACGATTGCCGGCGCCAGCGACTGGCCGGTGTCGTCGCCCAATCCGTTCAACGCCATGGCCCAGGCCATCACCCGCGTCGGCCCGATGGGCGTGCTCAACGCCGACGAACGTCTGGACCGCGAAACCATGTTCTACGCCTACACCGTCAACGCGGCGCGAACCATTGGCCTGGATAAACAGATCGGCTCGCTGACAGCGGGTAAACAGGCTGACTTCATCGTGGTCGATCGCGACGTGTTCAGCGTCGACGAAAAAGCCCTGCACGACACCCAGGTCCTGCAAACCTGGTTCGGCGGGCGTCAGGTCTACACCGCCACCCAATAACAACAACGCTATTCCCCCTGTAGGAGTGAGCCTGCTTCATTCAGCATTGATGGCGACTGATACGCCGCCTTCGCGAGCAAGCTCGCTCCCACACGGGTTCTGCGAGGTGGCTGAGATTGCATTCTCAGCCCTCCTACAGGTTTCTCTTTCTGCCCAATAAAATTCACAACATCGGGACTTCACATGAAAGCCTTGCCTCTGCTCGCCCTGAGTTCCTTGAGCCTGCTGCCCTTGAGCAGCCAGGCGATCCCCTTGAACGACGACTTCGCCGTGCTGGTCGACCTGACCCTGGCCAGCGATTACCGCACCCGTGGCATCTCGCAAACCCAGAATGACCCGGCGGTGCAGGCCGGCCTGACCCTGGCCCACAGTAGCGGTCTGTACGTGGGGGCCTGGAGTTCCAACGTCGACTTCGGCGAAGGTCTGAAAACCCGTCAGGAAGTCGACTTCTACGCCGGCTGGCTGTGGCAGGCGACCGAGGATGTCAGCCTGGATATCGGTTACCTCAAGTACACCTATCCCAAGGAAAGTCAGTTCAACCAGAGTGAGGTGTACGGGATTCTCGGCGTCTACGGGGTGAAGCTAGGCGCGTATTACTCCAGCGACGCACCGGGAATCGACAGCAAACAGAGTTCGCTCTACACCTATGTCGGTTATGAAACCGAGCTGCCGTACGATTCGGGGCTGAAGCTGCGTTACGGCAACATGGACTTCAAGGATCCGCATCTGTACTCGGCGTCCGGGCATGGCGAGGACAGCTACCGCGAATGGGAGGTCAAACTGACACACAATCTGGCCGGGGTGGTGCTGGGTCTGAGCTACATCGACACCGATTTGTCGCAGACTCAATGCCTGAGCAACTGGGGCTTCAAAGACGTCTGCAGCGCCACTGTCGTCGCCAGCCTGAGCAAATCCTTCTGAAAAAACACTGTTCCCCTGTGGGAGCGGGCTTGCTCGCGAATGCGGTGGATCAGTCGACATCGATTTTGACTGCCCCACCGCCTTCGCGAGCAAGCCCGCTCCCACATTTGGATTTGTGGAGGGCTCAAGGGGTGAGGTTTGCCAGATAGTCCCACGGGTAGATCCCGTGTTGGTGGCCGTCGCTGAAGATCAGTTGCACGCCATAACCCTGCGGGTTGAGTTCGATCACGCGGACACGATCGTCGACCAATGGGGTCGAGCCGCGCAGGCGAAACGCGCGGCATTGCGAGCACGGGCACTGGCGGCGCAGTTCGGCGTGGTTGAGCTGCTGCTCGCGACCATCCGGCCAGCTCAGGCGCAACGTCTGAGTGCTCTGCGAATTACCCACTGACAGCGGATTCATTGCAACTGACTCAAGGCAATCCGCACCGCTTTGCGCACTTCCGGGTCGCCGTCATCCTGCACTGCCTGCAACGCTGCTATTGCGCCGCGATCATTCAGTTCACCGAGGGCCAGCGCGGCTTCCTTGCGCAGGTTGCTGATGCGATGGCCGAGGGTCTCGATCAGGGCGTCCAGGGCCGGCGCAAAACGTAGGCGACCGAGGCTGCGGGTGGCGCGCAGGCGCACTTGCCAGTAGTCATCGCTCAAGGCTTCGATCAACGCCGGACCGGCGTCGGTGTGGCCGACTTTACCCAAAGTAGTCGCGGCTTCTTCGCGCACTTGCCAGGCGTTGTCCTGCAAGGCCTGACGCAGCGCCGGCAGCACTTCAGCGCCGGATGCCAGACCGAGAGCGCCGGTGGCGGCGCGGCGCACTTCGGTGTCCGGATCATCGCTGGCCAACCGGGCCAATGCCGGCAACGCATCGAGCTGCTTGAGCCAGCCAAGCACGCCGACGGCTTCGCGGCGTACGTTGGCGTCGGCATCGTCGAGTGCCGCGACAGCAGCCGGCGCGGCGTCAGCGAAACGCAATTCGCGCAAGGCGCGGAATGCGGCGATCCGCACACTGACTTCGGTGTGCCCGGTCCACGGCAGAATCACCCGGCCTGCGGCTTCGCTCTTGAGCAGGCTAAGGCTTTGCGCGGCCGCCGATTGCACGGCCGACGATGGATCAGTCAGCGCTTCGCACAGGGCTTGAACAACGGGTTCATCTTCCCAGGCCTCCAGCAACCGCGCAGCTTCAGCGCGGACTTCTTCGGCAGGATCCTGGCCGAGGCGATCAACCAGCCAGAGCAAGCCATCGGGCTCTTCCAGATCCGCCAGATCAATCAGCGCAATGCGCCGCACGCCGGCATCGTCGGCGGTCAGGCGCGGTTGCAGGGCGAGGATTTCATCGTTATCGGTCACAGCAAAAATAGAGGTCATAGGGCAAATCGCGGCAAGGGGTTTTCGGGAGGCAGGCCGAGCGGGTTAAGGCGCGGCAGCGGTCGGTCGTTGTCGTGGCGCAGCAGGTCGAGGCAATGGCGCTTCAGCTGCGAGAATTGGGGGCTGGTGACCAGCTCAGTGGTGCGCGGACGCGGGAAGTCCAGGCGCAGGTCTTCGATGATTCGCCCCGGTCGCGCGCTCATCACCAGCAAGCGGTCGGCGAGGAACAGCGCCTCGTCGATGTCGTGGGTGACGAACACCACCGTGGTGCGAATCCGTGTCCAGATGTCCAGCAGCAGTTCCTGCATGTTCAGGCGGGTCAAGGCATCCAGTGCGCCGAACGGTTCGTCCATCAGCAACAGGCGCGGACGGTTGACCAGCACCCGGGCGATCTCCACCCGCTGCTGCATGCCGCCGGACAGTTGATCGGGCCAGCGTTCGGCAAAGCCGTCGAGGCCCACCAGTCTGAGGATGTCGTCAGCGGCGCGATGCCGCTCAGCCTTACCGATGCCGCGCATCTTCAGGCCGAAGGCGACGTTGTCGCGCACCGTGCGCCACGGGAACAGCGTGTGATGCTGGAACACCATGCCGCGTTGCGGCGACGGCCCGGAGACCTCGCCACCATCCACTTTCAGGCTACCGGTGTGGACGCTCAAGTGCCCGGCCAGTGCACCGAGCAAGGTCGACTTGCCGCAACCGGACGGGCCGAGAATGCACACGAACTGGCCCGGTTCGATCTGGCAATCCAGACCTTGCACGGCTTCAAAAACGTGTTGGCCTTCGCCGAGAACGATCGACAACTGGCAAATATCGATCCGCCCTTCCGGGGTTTGCATCGCGCTCATCAGGCTTTTCCTCGTGGTCGGTGCCAAGGCGTGAACAGCCCGCCCAGCCGCTTGATCAACAGGCTGCTGCCCATGCCCAGCACGCCGATCAGCAGCATGCCGACGACGATGTCGGCGTAGTTCTGAATGGTGTAGGACTCCCACGTGTAGTAGCCGATGCCGAACTGGCCGGAGATCATCTCGGCGGTGACCAGACAAAACCATGAAGTACCCATGCCGATGGCGAGGCCAGTGATGATGCTCGGCGCAGCCCCCGGCAAAATCACTTCGAGCAAGATCGCCCGACGCCCTGCCCCAAGGCTTTTCGCCGAGGCGATCAGGCGTGGATCGACGCCTTCGACGCCGTGCACGGTGTTGAGCAGGATCGGGAACAGCGCGCCGGTGAAGGTGATGAACACCATCGACAGTTCCGACGAGGGAAACATCAGGATCGCCAGCGGAATCCACGCCACCGCCGGGATCGGCCGCAGCACTTCCAGCGGTGGCAGCAGCAGGTCTTCGGCCCATTTCGAGCGGCCGATGGCCAGGCCCAAAGCAATGCCGATGAGCAATGCCGCGAGGTAACCGGCGAACACGCGGCCGAGGCTGGCGCTCAGGTGCTGCAGCAGCTTGCCGGAATCGCCCAGGCCCAACGCCGCTTCGACTACGGCCAATGGGGTGGGCACGTTGGCGAAGGTGATCAGGCCAAGGTTCCAGTGGTGGCTGGCGGCGAGTTGCCAGAACAGCAGGCAGAGCAGCAGGGAGGCGGCTCTTGATGTCCAGCGGATGGGTGTTTTCATCGAGCGGGTTTCCAGTTCTGGATCTGTGTGATGGCTGAGATTTACCCCCTCACCCCAGCCCTCTCCCCCAAGGGGGCGAGGGGGAAAGGGAGCCGATCTCTATGGAGTTCAGAATTTTGGTGAACCCTTGAGAGTTTCGGCTACCCTCTGCGCGGCGGCAGCCAAATGCTGCTCATGCGTAAACCCGGAAACCCTAAGCGGCTTCAAATCATGATCCCCCGCCGCCAACCAAAACACCTCAATACTCGGCGATAGATCGTAAGCCTCGACAGCGCCCCGACTCCCCAACGCATCCCGCTCGCCCTGAACAATCAACGTCCGCGTCCGCAAAGAAGCCAAATGCTCAACCCGAGGCTTCTCCGGCTTCCCAACCGCATAAAACGGATAACCCAGGCAAACCAACGCATCCGCGCCAAGCTCATCGGCAAGCAGACTCGCCATCCGCCCACCCATAGACTTCCCGCCCACGGCCAAAACCCCAGTGACATGACGTCGCACCTCGGCATACACCTCACGCCAGCATTCCTGCAATTTCGCAGCAGGATTCGGCGGCCGCTTCACCCCATCAACCCGCCGCTGCGCCATATACGCAAACTCAAACCGCAACACGTTCACACCCAGTGCAGCAAGGCGCCGAGCCATATCGTTCATCCAGTCACTGTCCATCGGCGCACCAGCACCGTGGGCAAGGATCAACGTCGCAGAAGCCTCACCACTGGCGGCGTTCCAAAGCCACCCACGATCCCGCACGCACTGCGCCCATTGATCCCCGTCAATACTGGCCTTGTGCTGTTTGTCCATGCTTGCCTCGCTTTTAGTCTGCCTATAACTCCAGACGAAGGATTCGCCGCGTGTCTTGCGCGCGCTCACTTCGGCTGAACCGTGGATGGGGAACCATGAACACTTCTATCAGTACCGCCTACAACTACAAGGTGGTCCGCCAATTCGCCATTATGACGGTGGTGTGGGGCATCGTCGGCATGGGCCTCGGGGTTTTTCTCGCGGCCCAATTGGTCTGGCCCGAACTCAACTTCAATTTGCCCTGGACCAGTTTCGGCCGTCTGCGCCCGCTGCACACCAACGCGGTGATCTTCGCGTTCGGTGGCTGTGCGCTGTTCGCCAGTTCGTTCTACTCGGTGCAACGCACCTGCCAGACGCAATTGTTTGCGCCGAAAATCGCCGCGTTCTGCTTCTGGGGCTGGCAACTGGTGATCCTACTGGCGGCCATCAGCCTGCCACTGGGTTACACCAGCTCCAAGGAGTACGCCGAGCTGGAATGGCCGATCGACATCCTGATCACCATCGTCTGGGTCGCCTACGCCGTCGTGTTCTTCGGCACGATCATGCAGCGCAAGACCAAGCACATCTATGTGGGCAACTGGTTCTTCGGCGCGTTCATCATCACCGTGGCGATTCTGCACATCGTCAACAACCTTGAGTTGCCGGTGAGCTTCACCAAGTCCTACTCGGTGTACGCCGGTGCAACCGACGCGATGGTGCAATGGTGGTACGGCCACAACGCCGTAGGCTTTTTCCTCACCGCCGGTTTCCTCGGGATGATGTACTACTTCGTGCCGAAACAGGCCGAACGTCCGGTGTACTCGTATCGCCTGTCGATCGTGCACTTCTGGGCACTTATCACCTTGTACATCTGGGCCGGCCCGCACCACTTGCACTACACCGCGCTGCCGGACTGGGCACAGTCGCTGGGCATGGTGATGTCGCTGATTCTGCTGGCTCCGAGCTGGGGCGGCATGATCAACGGCATGATGACCCTCTCGGGCGCCTGGCATAAGTTGCGCAGCGACCCGATCCTGCGCTTCCTCGTGGTCTCGCTGGCGTTCTACGGCATGTCGACCTTCGAAGGTCCGATGATGGCGATCAAAACGGTCAACGCCCTCTCCCATTACACCGACTGGACCATCGGCCACGTACACGCCGGCGCCCTCGGTTGGGTAGCAATGATTTCCATCGGTGCGCTGTACCACATGATCCCGAAAATCTTCGGCAAAGCGCAGATGCACAGCGTCGGCTTGATCAACGCGCACTTCTGGCTCGCGACCATCGGCACCGTGCTCTACATCGCGTCGATGTGGGTCAACGGCATTGCCCAGGGCCTGATGTGGCGCGCGGTGAACGAGGACGGCACGCTGACCTACTCCTTCGTCGAAACCCTGGTGGCCAGCCACCCAGGCTTCGTCGTGCGGCTGATTGGTGGGGCGATCTTCCTCAGCGGCATGTTCCTGATGGCTTACAACACCTGGCGCACCGTGCGGGCCTCGCAGCCTGCTGACGTCGTTGCTGCCGCGCAGATGGCCTGAGGAGTCCGCCATGAAACACGAAACGATTGAAAAGAACGTCGGCCTGTTGATGTTGCTCATGGTGTTTGCCGTGAGCATCGGCGGCCTGACCCAGATCGTCCCGCTGTTCTTCCAGGACGTGACCAACAAACCGGTGGAAGGCATGAAACCCTACACCGCGCTGCAACTGGAAGGCCGCGACATCTATATCCGCGAAGGCTGCGTCGGCTGCCACTCGCAGATGATCCGGCCGTTCCGCGCCGAAACCGAACGCTACGGGCACTACTCGGTGGCCGGTGAAAGCGTGTGGGATCACCCGTTCCTGTGGGGTTCCAAGCGTACCGGTCCGGACCTGGCCCGGGTCGGCGCGCGCTACTCGGATGACTGGCACCGCGCGCACTTGTACAACCCGCGCAACGTCGTGCCGGAATCGAAGATGCCAGCCTACCCATGGCTGGTCACGCAAGCGGTCGACAGCAGCCACACCGAAACCAAGCTCAAGACCATGCGCACCCTCGGCGTGCCGTACACCGACGACGACATCAGCGGCGCGGTAGCCAGCCTCAAGGGCAAGACCGAAATGGACGCCCTCGTCTCCTACCTGCAAGTGCTCGGCACTGCGATCAAGAGCAAGAGGTGAGCACGATGGTCATTGAAATGAGTGCAGGCCTGATTCGTGGCCTCGGCACGGTCGTGGTGTTCGTGGCCTTCGTCGGCCTGACCTTGTGGGTGTTCAACCGCAAGCGCACCCCGGAGTTCGCCGAAGCACGTCTGCTGCCGTTCGCTGATGAACCGCAACCCGACACTACCCCCGCATCTGAAACAAGGAGTACCCGGCCATGACCACCTTCTGGAGTACGTGGATCTGCGTACTGACCATCGGCAGCCTGATCGGCCTGACGTGGCTGCTGATCGGCACCCGCCGGGGCGAGACCAAGGGCAGCGTCGACCAGACCATGGGCCACAGCTTCGACGGCATCGAGGAGTACGACAACCCGCTGCCGCAGTGGTGGTTCATGCTGTTCGCCGGCACGCTGGTGTTTTCCGTGGGCTATCTGATCCTTTATCCGGGCCTGGGCAACTGGAAAGGCATCCTGCCCGGTTACGAGGATGGCTGGACCGGCGTCCACGAGTGGGAAAAAGAGATGAACAAGGCCGACGCCAAGTTCGGGCCGATTTTCGCCAAGTTCGCCGCCATGCCGCTGGAAGAAGTGGCGAAGGATCCGCAGGCGCTGAAAATGGGTGGCCGCCTGTTCGCCTCCAACTGCTCGGTGTGCCACGGCTCCGACGCCAAGGGCGCCTTCGGCTTCCCTAATCTCGCCGACAGCGACTGGCGTTGGGGCGGCGACGCCGAGACCATCAAGACCACCATCATGGGTGGCCGGATGGCGGCGATGCCAGCCTGGGGCGAAGTGCTCGGCGAGGCCGGGGTGAAAAACGTGGCCGCTTATGTGCGTCATGAACTGGCCGGTCTGCCATTGTCCGCCGACAGCAAGGCTGACCTGCAAGCCGGACAGCAGGCGTTCAGCACCACCTGCGTAGCCTGTCATGGGGCAACCGGCCACGGCACTGAAGCCATGGGGGCGCCGAATCTGACGCACCCGGCCGGGTTTATCTATGGCACCAGCCTGACGCAGCTTGAGCAGACCATTCGCCATGGTCGCCAGGGCCACATGCCGGCGCAGAACGAACTGCTGGGCAACGATAAAGTGCAATTGCTTGCCGCTTATGTGTACAGCCTGTCGCACGGATTGAATACAGATAAACTGATTACTGAAGACAACAAATAGAAAATATTGAACACACCTCTGCCGCACCATTCTCGGTGCGGCAGCATCCAGCCCCTTTGCGACGCATTGTCGCACCCCGTCACACCCTCTCCTTTCGAATCCCCCGATTCGGGTCTACGCTTGCTCGATGCGGACTGGCCCGTGCCGGTTCCAGGTCGACCTTGAGCGATGTGTTCGACAAATCGCCTGACTGACAGGGCGCAAAGCCCGGTAGATACCGGCTGTCGCGCCAATGACCGTCCGTCACCCGATCACTGCGTTCGAACACACCCCGTTACAAGTGACCTGAACCCCTCGCTTTTTTCGTCCGCTGCGACATTTTGTCCGAGGCCAATTTTGTCCTTACGCGGCGTATGGAAAGGCCGCAGAATCAGCGTTGGAAAGCATTGACCCAGGTCATGGCGCGTTGCAATGACCCCCTGCTCTCTGCATACTTGCGGCCGATTTTAATCCTAATAAAACACCCAAACCGTGGAACCTTAGAATGAGCACAGCAATCAGTCCGACTGCTTATAACTATAAGGTAGTCCGCCAGTTCGCCATCATGACGGTGGTCTGGGGGATCCTTGGCATGGGGCTCGGTGTCTTCATTGCCTCGCAACTGGTCTGGCCGGAGTTGAACTTCGGTCTGCCGTGGACGAGCTTTGGACGCCTGCGCCCGTTGCACACAAACCTGGTGATTTTCGCCTTCGGTGGTTGTGCACTGTTTGCCACTTCCTACTATGTCGTGCAGCGAACCTGCCAGACGCGACTGATTTCCGACAGCCTCGCGGCCTTCACCTTCTGGGGCTGGCAAGCGGTCATCGTCGGCGCGATCATTACCTTGCCGCTGGGTTACACCACTACCAAGGAATACGCGGAGCTGGAATGGCCACTCGCCATTCTGCTGGCGATTGTCTGGGTCTCCTATGGGCTGGTGTTCTTCGGCACTATTACCAAGCGCAAAACCAAGCACATCTATGTCGGTAACTGGTTCTACGGCGCGTTCATCGTCGTCACGGCGATGCTGCACATCGTCAACCACGCTTCCCTGCCGGTGAGCTTCTTCAAGTCCTACTCGGCCTATGCCGGTGCGACAGACGCGATGATCCAGTGGTGGTACGGCCACAACGCCGTGGGCTTCTTCCTGACCACCGGTTTCCTGGGGATGATGTACTACTTCGTGCCGAAACAGGCCGAACGTCCGATCTACTCCTATCGCCTGTCGATCGTGCACTTCTGGGCACTGATCACCCTGTACATCTGGGCCGGCCCGCACCACCTGCACTACACCGCACTGCCGGACTGGGCACAATCGCTGGGCATGGCGATGTCGATCATCCTCCTGGCACCAAGCTGGGGCGGCATGATCAACGGCATGATGACCCTGTCGGGCGCCTGGCATAAGCTGCGCACCGACCCGATCCTGCGCTTCCTCGTGGTCTCCCTGGCGTTCTACGGCATGTCGACCTTCGAAGGGCCGATGATGGCAATCAAGACCGTCAACTCGCTCTCGCACTACACCGACTGGACCATCGGCCACGTTCACGCCGGCGCTCTCGGTTGGGTAGCAATGATTTCGATCGGCGCGATCTACCACATGATCCCGAAACTGTTCGGTCGGGCGCAGATGCACAGCGTCGGTCTGATCAACGCACACTTCTGGCTCGCGACCATCGGTACCGTGCTGTACATCGCCTCGATGTGGGTCAACGGCATCACCCAGGGCCTGATGTGGCGTGCAATCAACGATGACGGCACCCTCACCTACTCGTTCGTCGAAGCGCTGCAGGCCAGCCACCCGGGCTACATCGTCCGTGCCCTGGGCGGCGCATTCTTCGCCAGCGGCATGTTCCTGATGGCTTACAACGTCTGGCGCACCGTGCGCGCCTCGAACCCGGCTGAAGCCGAAGCCGCCGCCCAGATCGCTGTCGTTGGAGCTCACTGATGAAGCATGAAGCTGTCGAGAAGAACATTGGCCTGCTGGCCTTCTTCATGGTCATTGCCGTCAGCATTGGCGGCCTGACCCAGATCGTTCCGCTGTTTTTCCAGGACGTCACCAACAAGCCGGTCGAAGGCATGAAGCCGCGTTCGGCGCTGGAGCTGGAAGGCCGCGACGTCTATATCGCCAACGGCTGTGTCGGCTGCCACTCGCAGATGATCCGTCCGTTCCGCGCCGAAACCGAACGCTACGGCCACTACTCGGTCGCCGGTGAAAGCGTCTGGGACCACCCGTTCCTGTGGGGTTCCAAGCGTACCGGTCCGGACCTGGCCCGTGTTGGCGGTCGTTACTCCGATGACTGGCAGCGTGCGCACTTGTACAACCCGCGCAACGTGGTACCTGAGTCGAAAATGCCGGCTTACCCGTTCCTCGTGGAAAACAAGCTCGACGGCAAAGACACGGCCAAGAAGATGGAAGTGTTGCGCACGCTCGGCGTCCCTTACACCGACGAAGACATCGCCGGGGCAAAAGACGCCGTGAAGGGCAAAACCGAAATGGACGCGCTGGTGGCCTACCTGCAAGGCCTGGGCACCATCATCAAAAGCAAACGGTGATTCTTAATGGATATCGGGATGATTCGTGGCCTGGGCACCGTCGTTGTGATGGTGGCCTTCATCGGTCTGGCGCTGTGGGTGTTCAGCCCCAAGCGCAAGTCGGAGTTCGAAGACGCGACCTTGTTGCCTTTTGCGGATGATCCCGAAGCCATCAAGCACGTCGAGCAAGCTTCTAGGAGTAACAAAGAATGACTACATTCTGGAGTCTGTACGTCACAGTCCTCAGTCTCGGTACGATCTTCGCCCTGACCTGGCTGCTGCTGTCGACCCGCAAGGGCCAGCGCAGCGAGCAGACGGAAGAGACCGTGGGCCACTCCTTCGACGGGATCGAGGAGTACGACAACCCACTGCCGAAATGGTGGTTCATGCTGTTCGTGGGCACCATCGTGTTCGCATTGGGTTATCTGGTGCTGTACCCGGGCCTGGGCAACTGGAAAGGCCTGCTGCCGGGCTACAACTACCTCGATAACGACAAGCAGACCGCGTTCGCCAATGGCAAGACCGGCTGGACCGGCGTGCACGAGTGGGAAAAGGAAATGGCTCGCTCGGACGCCAGGTTCGGTCCGATCTTCGCCAAGTTCGCGGCGATGCCGATCGAAGAAGTCGCCAAGGATCCGCAAGCACTGAAAATGGGTGGCCGTCTGTTCGCCTCCAACTGCTCGGTCTGCCACGGTTCCGACGCCAAGGGCGCTTACGGTTTCCCTAACCTGACCGACGCCGACTGGCGCTGGGGCGGCGAGCCGGAAACCATCAAGACCACTATCATGGGCGGTCGTCACGCGGTGATGCCGGCCTGGGCCGAAGTCATTGGCGAGCAAGGCGTAGCCGACGTGGCTGCCTTTGTCGTGAGCAACCTCGATGGCCGCAAGCTGCCGGAAGGCACCAAGGCTGACGTTGCCAACGGCCAGAAACTGTTCGCCGCCAACTGCGTGGCCTGCCACGGTCCGGAAGGCAAAGGCACCCCAGCCATGGGCGCGCCCAACCTGACCCACCCGGCCGCGTTCATCTACGGTTCGAGCTTCGCGCAACTGCAGCAGACCATCCGTTACGGCCGTCAGGGCCAGATGCCTGCGCAGGAACAACTGCAAGGCAATGACAAGGTGCACCTGCTGGCAGCGTATGTTTACAGCCTGTCACACGGTGATAAACCAGCGGAAGCCGAGGCTCAGTAAGGCCAACGTCTGATGCAAGGAAAAGCCCCCGTCAGTGATCTGTCGGGGGCTTTTTCATGGTCGACTGGCAAAGATCGACTTCACCGGCACCGTGGCGACCGGCGTGCGTTTGCGCCACTGGTTGCCCTCGACCAGACTCACCTCCAGTTGCTTGCGATCCTTGGAAAAACTGGCGGTCAGGTACGTCTCCTGTGAAGCCGCACCGCTGAGGAACATCGGCACGCTGCCCATGTAAGTCTTGCTGCCGCCGTCGGTATGGAAATGGCCGGCGAACATCGCCGTCACCTGATACTTTTCGATCATTTCGCGAAAGCGCTTTTCCTGATCCCAACTGCCCGCCCAGTCATAGGGTTTGTGCATGTTGATAATGATCGCGTAGCCCTGAGCCCGCGCCGTTCGCAAATCATTCTCCAGCCAATCCAGCGACTGCCTGATATCGAACGTGGTCGGATTCAAGGCGTGGGAAATCTTCACCTGGTAAGTCGGCTCATTGTTCAGCTGTACCAGATGTACCTCGCCAATGTTTTTTGAATAAGCCAGGCTGCCCAAGTAGTGCTTATTAAAAAGACTGCCGGTCACTTCAAGATCGAACTCATCGACTTTATCAACGTGATGATCACGATAATCGACAATACTGCCTGCCGCGCAACTTTCACTAAAACAGTCGTTCACATTATTCTGATAATCATGATTACCCAGTCCATAGAGAACGTTGTCACCAAAATACTTGTTCAACATCGACCTGATATATGAGCGCTGCCAGCCATGCCCGAACGCGGTCATGTCGCCATTGATCATTAATGGCACGGCAGCCTGCCCGCCCATCTCGCTGCGAAACTGCGCAATACTCTCGAACTGGCTTTCCACCAGCCATTTCGAGCGTTTTTCGAAGCTCGCGCTCGATTCATCTTCACCACTGTCCGATTTTTCCGTCCACGGGTATTGCGGGTCCGAGGCAAATACCATGTGCTGCGGAACACCTTCATTGGCAGCGGCAAATGAGCTCAACGATAACAGGCACAGACAAGCGAAAAGCTTTTTAACTTCCTTGTTCTTCATAACATTCCATCATTCGGTTAATTATCAAAACATGAACCTGCAACCGATGCGTTGCAGAACAGACATCAAGCTATTCGAAAACACTAAAAAACCAAAACCATTGAATTAACTAATGATATTTCTACAACATGGGTACAGCCGTTGAAATTAATACTTTGAGACACATGCCTGATGGACTCGACTCACCATGCTCTGTAGGGTCTTCCACAGCCCGATGATCTGCATCGGAACAACTTCAAGGATGAAGCCGCCATGCTGAATGACGACAAGACCCGACTGCCAGATGAGCAGAATCTCGCTCATGCCGATCACACGTGCGAGTCATGGGAGCCCCCCTTGGAATCCGTCGCACTGGCCCTGGGCGCATCGCTGCAAGCCGATTCCGCAAGCCCCCCAAAACCCCACAGAAACACCGGCAGTCTCGACAGCCTCGGTGGCGGCAGGCTGCCCTGAGCCTTGAAATCAGTTCTGTGTCAACCCGAGATGGCACCAGCCCTCTGTGAGGCCGTCTCGACTCATGCCAGTGATGGACCGACTAACGGAGGGCGGGGCCCCGTCCTCCCCGATTGCCGCGCCGAAGGCAAAGTAGTAACGTTGCTACATCTGTATTGCGAGAGGTCCACCATGATGGCAATCACCACCATCTCCAGCCGTGAATTCAATCAGGACACCAGCAGCGCCAAAAAGGCTGCGCGTCTGGGTCCAGTGATCATCACCGACCGTGGCAAGGCCTCTCATGTCCTGTTGAGCATCGAGGAATATCAGAAACTGAGCGGCGCAAACACGAGCATCGTCGATTTGCTGGTCATGCCGGAGGCTGCCGACATCGATTTCGAAACCGAGCGCGCAGTCATCACTCATCGTCCCGTGGATCTGTCCTGATGTATTTACTCGACACCAATGTGATATCCGAACTTCGCAAGCCGCAAGCAGATGCCAATGTCGTCAGTTGGGCCAAAAGCGTCATCGCACCACGCCTGTACATTTCCGCCATTACCTTGAAAGAACTGGAAACCGGAGTGCTGCGAATGGAGCGGCGTGATCCCGCTCAGGGAAAACTGCTACGCAGCTGGCTGACGCGCCACGTCATGCCGGCATTCGAAGCACGAATCCTGCCGGTTGATGCCGCAGTGGCACTGCGTTGTGCCAGCCTGCATGTGCCCGACCAGGCCAATCAAAGCGATGCGTTGATCGCCGCCACAGCCTTGGTGCACGGGCTCACGGTCGTCACTCGCAATGTCGGTGACTTCCAGTCGAGCGGCGTCGCCCTGATCAACCCGTGGGAACAATGAGTGAGCGAGCGCGCCAAAACTGTCCATACTCAACAAGTCAATTGATCTGCAT
Source organism: Pseudomonas sp. AD21 (assembly GCF_002878485.1). Classification (NCBI taxonomy): domain Bacteria; kingdom Pseudomonadati; phylum Pseudomonadota; class Gammaproteobacteria; order Pseudomonadales; family Pseudomonadaceae; genus Pseudomonas; species Pseudomonas sp. AD21. The sequence goes on along the minus strand of NZ_NQYG01000054.1, from coordinate 19,871 downwards.
CAGGCTTTGCTGCATTCGCTACACCAATAACGTTTTTTCCCCAACGCGACCAAAGGTCGCACCCTTGAGCCAGAGCGACCGGCGTATCATTGCGCCACTGCAACACCCCTTTCTGACCGCGGTCGGCACGTATCGACCGAGGCATTTTTCCACTGCCGTGGGATGCAATGATGAGCAACCAGATTCCGGTACACGACGTCACTCCACCCAGCAAAAACGCGAACAACAGCGTCGACCTTTACGCCTCTCGAGAAAAAATCTACACCCGCGCTTTCACCGGTCTGTTCCGCAATCTGCGGATGATGGGCGGCGCCGCGCTGTTCCTGTTGTATTTCGGTACGGTCTGGCTCAACTGGGGTGGCCATCAAGCGGTGTGGTGGAACCTGCCGGAACGCAAGTTCTTCATCTTCGGCGCGACTTTCTGGCCGCAGGACTTCATCCTGCTCTCGGGCCTGCTGATCATTGCTGCGTTCGGCCTGTTCTTCATCACCGTGTATGCCGGGCGGGTCTGGTGCGGCTACACCTGTCCGCAAAGCGTGTGGACGTGGATTTTCATGTGGTGCGAAAAAGTCACCGAAGGCGACCGCAACCAGCGCATCAAGCTCGACAAGGCGCCAATGAGCGCCAACAAATTCCTGCGCAAAGCCGCCAAGCATTCGTTGTGGCTGCTGATCGGCTTCGTCACCGGCATGACCTTCGTCGGTTACTTCTCGCCAATCCGCGAACTGGTGTTCGAGTTCTTCACCGGCCAGGCCGATGGCTGGTCGTACTTCTGGGTCGGTTTCTTCACGCTCGCCACCTACGGCAACGCCGGCTGGCTGCGCGAACAGGTGTGCATCTACATGTGCCCGTACGCACGCTTCCAGAGCGTGATGTTCGACAAGGACACCCTGATCGTTTCCTACGATCCGCGTCGCGGCGAAAGCCGTGGCCCGCGCAAGAAAGGCGTCGATTACAAAGCTCAGGGCCTGGGCGACTGCATCGACTGCACCATGTGCGTCCAGGTGTGCCCGACCGGCATCGACATTCGTGACGGCCTGCAGATCGAGTGCATCGGCTGCGCCGCCTGCATCGACGCCTGCGACGCGATCATGGACAAGATGGATTACCCGCGCGGGCTGATCAGCTACACCACCGAACACAACCTCTCGGGCCAGAAAACCCATAAACTTCGGCCACGCCTGATCGGCTATGCAGTGGTGCTGCTGGCGATGATCAGCCTGTTGGTAACCGCGTTCTTCATGCGCTCGCTGGTCGGTTTCGACGTCAGCAAGGACCGCGTACTGTACCGCGAGAACGCCGAGGGCCGGATCGAAAACGTCTACAGCCTGAAGATCATGAACAAGGATCAGCGCGACCACACCTACGTGCTGGAAGCCTCCGGCCTGCCGGACCTGCGCCTGCTGGGCAAGCGCGAGATCAAGGTCCCGGCCGGTGAGATCTTCAGCATGCCAGTGGAGTTGTCGAGCGCGCCGGAACAATTGCCGTCGAGCACCAACGAGGTGAAATTCCTCCTCAAGGATGCCGACGATGACAGCGTCCACGTTGAAGCCAAGAGCCGATTCATCGGCCCACAAACCCGTTGAGAGAACTGAACATGCCCGCAGCAAACGCCGCAAGCCCTTGGTACAAGCACCTTTGGCCATGGATCATCATCGGGATTCTGGCCTGTTCGGTGACCCTGACCCTGTCGATGGTGACCATTGCGGTGAACAACCCGGACAATCTGGTCAACGACAACTACTACGAAGCCGGCAAGGGCATCAACCGCTCACTGGATCGCGAGCTGCTGGCGCAGAACCTGAAAATGCGCGCCAACGTGCACCTGGATGACGTCACTGGCGAAGTCGACCTGCGCCTGAGCGGCGACAGTCAGCCGAAGACCCTGGAGCTGAACCTGATCTCGCCGACCCAGCCGGAGAAGGATCGCAAGATCGTCCTGACCCGCAGCGAAACCGAAACCGGCCGCTACATCGGCCAGTTGGGCGACAAGGTTGAAGGCCGCCGCTTTGTCGAGCTGCTGGGCACTCAGGATGACCACGTATGGCGCATGTTCGAAGAAGAACAGGTCAGCCATGACAAGGATCTGCTGCTGGGTGATGAACCGCTGCAGGGCGCGGAAGACCTGGATAAATAAAACCCGCGCTTCGCGCATTCGCGAGCAGGCTCGCTCCCACAGGTTGTGTGAACAGCGCAAATCAAATGTGGGAGCGAGCCTGCTCGCGAAGAGGCCCTTGCCGACAACATAGATGTCTCTGATGACCACCCCACTCCCCTGCTACCACTGCGCCCTGCCCGTCCCGCCCGGCAGCCGCTTCACCGCTGTCGTACTCGGGCAATCCCGCGAGTTCTGCTGCCCGGGCTGCCAGGCCGTGGCCGAAGCCATTGTCGCCGGTGGCCTGGAAAGCTATTACCAACACCGCAGCGAAGCCTCGGCCAACCCCAAAGCACTGCCGGTGCAACTGACCGATGAACTGGCGCTGTACGATCGCGCCGACGTGCAAAAGCCGTTCGTGCGTCACGAAGGTGAGCTGGCCGAAACCACTCTGCTGATGGAAGGCATCAGTTGCGCCGCCTGCGGCTGGCTGATCGAGAAACACCTTCGCACCCTGCCGGCGGTGGCCGAGGCGCGCTTGAACCTGTCCAACCATCGCCTGCACGTGCGTTGGGCCGACGCGCAATTGCCGCTGAGCCAGATCCTCGCCGAGCTGCGCCACATCGGTTACGCCGCCCACCCGTATCAGGCCGACCGCGCCAGCGAACAACTGGCCAGCGAAAACCGTCTGGCCCTGCGCCAGCTCGGCGTCGCCGGATTGCTGTGGTTCCAGGCGATGATGGCGACCATGGCCACCTGGCCGGAATTCAACATCGACCTCAGCCCCGAGCTGCACACGATCCTGCGCTGGGTCGCGCTATTCCTCACCACGCCGATCGTGTTCTACAGCTGCGCACCGTTTTTCAAAGGCGCGATGCGCGACCTGCGCACCCGTCACCTGACCATGGACGTTTCGGTGTCGCTGGCGATCGGCAGCGCCTACATCGCCGGGATCTGGACCTCGATTACCGGCGTCGGCGAGCTGTATTTCGATGCGGTCGGCATGTTTGCGCTGTTCCTGCTCGCCGGGCGTTATCTGGAGCGCCGCGCTCGCGAGCGTACCGCCGCCGCGACAGCACAACTGGTCAATCTGCTGCCGGCCTCATGCCTGCGACTGGATGCCGACGGCCAGAGCGAACGCATTCTGCTCAGCGAATTGCGCCTCGGCGACCGGGTGCTGGTGCAGCCCGGTGCGATTCTGCCAGCGGATGGCAAGATCCTCGACGGCCAGTCAAGCATCGACGAATCGCTGCTCACCGGCGAATACCTGCCACAGCCACGTATCACGGGTGACGCGGTGACCGCCGGCACATTGAATGTCGAAGGCGCGCTGACCGTCGAAGTCCAGGCGCTGGGTCAGGACACACGCCTGTCCGCCATCGTCCGCCTGCTCGATCGCGCTCAGGCGGAAAAACCGCGACTGGCGGAAATCGCCGACCGGGCCGCGCAATGGTTCTTGCTGTTGTCACTGATTGCCGCGGCGGCCATCGGCCTGTTGTGGTGGGAGCTGGATTCGTCGCGGGCGTTCTGGATCGTCCTGGCGATGCTGGTCGCGACCTGCCCTTGCGCGCTGTCGCTGGCAACCCCAACGGCGTTGACCGCCGCCACCGGCACCTTGCACAAACTCGGCCTGCTGTTGACACGCGGCCATGTGCTGGAAGGCCTGAACCAGATCGACACGGTGATTTTCGACAAGACCGGCACCCTCACCGAGGGACGCCTGGTGCTGCGTTCGATTCGCCCGCTGGGCACGTTGAACAGTGATCAATGCCTGAGCCTCGCCGCCGCGCTGGAAAACCGTTCCGAACACCCGATTGCCCGCGCCTTCGGCCGCGCACCGCTGGCCGCCGAAGAGGTGCACAGCACGCCGGGGCTTGGCCTCGAAGGACTGGTCGGCGTGCAGCGCTTGCGCATCGGTCAGGCAGAATTCGTCTGCGACCTCAGCGGTTCACCTGTGCCGGCGATGCCGAATGAGCCGGGCCAATGGCTGCTGCTCGGAAACGATCACGGGCCATTGGCGTGGTTCATCCTCGACGACCGCCTGCGCGACGATGCCCCTGCCCTGCTCGCCGCGTGCAAGGCCCGTGGCTGGCGCACATTACTGTTGTCCGGCGACAGCTCGCCGATGGTTGCCAGTGTTGCCGCCGAACTGGGCATTGATGAGGCCCGTGGCGGTCTGCGTCCGGATGACAAACTGCACGTGCTGCAACAACTGCACGCCCAAGGGCGCAAAGTGCTGATGCTCGGCGACGGCGTGAACGACGTGCCGGTGCTGGCCGCTGCCGACATCAGCGTGGCCATGGGTTCGGCCACCGACCTGGCGAAAACCAGTGCCGATGCGGTGCTGCTGTCCAATCGCCTCGACGCACTGGTGCAGGCCTTCACACTGGCACGGCGCACCCGCCGGGTAATCATCGAGAACCTGCTGTGGGCGGCGCTGTACAATGGCCTCATGTTGCCGTTCGCCGCCCTCGGCTGGATCACCCCGGTATGGGCCGCAGTCGGCATGTCGATCAGTTCGTTGACCGTGGTGCTCAACGCCCTGCGCCTGACTCGTCTGCCGAGTGCGCCGGTCGTAGGCATCCGTTCAGAAACCCGCCCGTTGCCGGCTTGAGCCGCGCGAGCCTGGAGTACCGATGCCAGCCCTTTACGTGATGATCCCCGCTGCCCTGCTGATCGTGGCCATCGCCGTGTACATCTTCTTCTGGGCGGTGGACAGCGGTCAGTACGACGACCTCGACGGCCCGGCCCACAGCATCCTGTTCGATGATCAGGACCCGAACCACACCGCTGCCGTGGACGAAGCCAAGTCCGACAAACCGCAGGACAAGGCGCCACCCCATGCTTGAGCTGGCGCCCCTGCTGGTTTCGGCCCTGATCCTCGGCCTGCTCGGCGGCGGTCATTGTCTGGGCATGTGCGGCGGTCTGATGGGCGCGCTGACCCTGGCGATTCCCAAGGAGCAGCGCAGCCGGCGTTTTCGCTTGCTGCTGGCGTACAACCTCGGACGCATCCTCAGTTACGCCGCTGCCGGCCTGCTGATCGGCCTGGCCGGCTGGGCGGTGGCGAACAGCCCGGCAGCGATGTTCATGCGCATCCTCGCCGGGTTGCTGCTGATCGCCATGGGCCTGTATCTGGCCGGCTGGTGGAGCGGCCTGACCCGCATCGAAAGCCTCGGCCGTGGCTTGTGGCGTTACATCCAGCCGGTGGCCAACCGTTTGCTGCCGGTGTCGAGTCTGCCGCGCGCCCTGTTGCTCGGTGCGCTGTGGGGCTGGCTGCCGTGCGGACTGGTTTACAGCACGCTGCTGTGGTCGGCGAGCCAGGGCAATGCGCTGGACAGTGCGTTGTTGATGCTCGCGTTCGGCTTGGGGACCTGGCCGGTTTTGCTCGCCACCGGTCTTGCCGCCGAGCGGGTGACCGCGCTGTTGCGCAAGCGCAGCGTGCGCATGGCCGGTGGCTTGCTGGTGATTCTGTTCGGGATCTGGACCTTGCCCGGCCCGCATCAGCATTGGTTGATGGGTCACTGACCCGATCAAAGCCCTGAGAAGATCCATTGTGGTGAGGGGATTTATCCCCGATGGGGTGCGAAGCGCTCCCCTGCATTCCTCCATTCATACAGTGCAAACAGGTTTACGACTGCTTCGCAGTCGATCGGGTCGGTGCGACGTTTCGCTAAATCCCCTCACCACAATAAATCCCCTCACCACAAAGCAGTCACTACCCGCAGCCGTTGATGCAAATCAAGATGCCCCCGCGCGCCCTCCCCTAGACTCGCCACACTGCCAGCCTATCCGGGGAATGCCCGCATGCTCGACGCCATTCGTTGGGACACTGATCTGATCCGCCGCTACGACCTGGCGGGGCCGCGCTACACCTCGTACCCGACGGCCATGCAATTCAACAGTCAGGTCGGCACCTTCGACCTGTTCCATGCCCTGCGCGACAGCCGCAAAGCACTGCGCCCCTTATCGCTGTATGTGCACGTGCCGTTCTGCGCGAACATTTGCTACTACTGCGCCTGCAACAAAGTCATCACCAAGGATCGCGGCCGTGCACAGCCGTATCTGCAACGGCTGGAGCAGGAAATCCAGTTGATTGCCTGCCACCTGGAACCGGCGCAGAAGGTCGAGCAACTGCACTTCGGCGGTGGCACCCCAACCTTCCTCAGCCACGACGAATTGCGGCAGTTGATGGCGCACCTGCGCAAGCACTTCAATCTGCTGGATGACGATTCCGGTGACTACGGCATCGAGATCGACCCGCGCGAGGCCGACTGGTCGACCATGGGCCTGTTGCGTGAGCTGGGGTTCAACCGGGTCAGCATCGGCCTGCAGGACCTCGATCCGGCGGTGCAACGCGCAGTCAATCGCCTGCAAAGTCTGGAAGAAACCCGCGCGGTGATCGACGCGGCGCGCACCCTGCAATTTCGATCGATCAACATCGACCTGATCTACGGCCTGCCGAAGCAGACGCCGGAGAACTTCGCGCACACCGTCGACGAAGTCATCAGCCTGCAACCGGACCGGCTCTCAGTGTTCAACTATGCGCACCTGCCAGAGCGCTTCATGCCACAGCGGCGGATCAACAGCAACGAGCTGCCGAGCCCGGCGCAAAAACTGGAAATGCTCCAGCGCACCATCGAACAACTGACCGCCGCCGGTTACCGCTACATCGGCATGGATCACTTCGCCCTGCCCGACGATGAGCTGGCGATTGCTCAGGAAGAACAGACCCTGCAACGCAACTTTCAAGGCTATACCACGCACGGGCATTGCGACTTGATTGGGCTTGGGGTGTCGGCGATCAGCCAGATCGGTGACCTGTACTGCCAGAACAGCAGTGACCTCAACCAATACCAGAACACCCTCGCCGCCGCGCAACTGGCGACCAGTCGGGGCCTGGTGTGCAACGCCGACGACCGCCTGCGCCGCGCGGTGATCCAGCAACTGATCTGCACTTTCAGCCTCGAGTTCGCCGCGATCGAGCAAGCGTTCAACATCGATTTTCAGGGTTATTTCGGCGCGCTGTGGCCACAACTGCAAGGCATGGCCAACGATGGCCTGATCACGCTGGATCGCGAAAGAATTGAAGTACTGCCGGCCGGACGCCTGCTGGTACGTTCGGTGTGCATGGTGTTTGACGCGTATCTGGAACAGCAGAACCGTCAGCGTTTCTCGCGGGTGATCTAGTTCTTTGTCAGCAGTGAGCCAAGCTTGAGGTTTTGCTCGGTGGAAAGACCGGACTGATCCATGACTTTGGACAGGGCAAGATTGGCGCTGATCAGGCCTGTGTTCAACGCGGCGATGGCACCGCGCAGCGCGGCGAGCATGTTGACCTTTTCTTCGTTGGACAGCCGCCTGTCGGCCATGACCGCGGCCATCCGGGCTTTCTTCTCGGCGATCTCTTTTTGCAGTTTGCGGATCATCTTCAGCAATTGCTGGACGTTCTCGGGCAAGCCGCTGTCTTCGATGTCGCTGTTCTCGCCCCCGGCGCTGAAGGCTTTTTCGATGGAGGCATTGGACAGCGACACTTTGACGCCCTCGACCAAGGTCGGGGTTGCCAACAGCGACGTGTCGGCATTGTGCTCAGCGCCGGTGCCAGCCTTGGCGGTGTTCGGCACAGACGCAACGCCACTGTTACCGGGGTTCAGCGTGTCAATGGCGGCCATCGAAGCGGTTCCTTGCCTACGTGGTGATACCCCTTTATCGGCCACTTGCACTGCGGCTTTACGCCCGTGGGACAAAGTCGCCATGGACTGGCCTGAATGTCCTCCCGTGGGTTACCCTTACGTCTTATGTGTGTTTTCCCACAAGGATTTAAGAAATGTCCGAGCCAGTCAAACTGCGCGCTCATAACCAGGCCCATTGCAAGGATTGCAGCCTGGCCCCTCTCTGCCTGCCACTTTCTCTGAATCTGGAAGACATGGATGCGCTGGACGAAATCGTTAAACGTGGCCGCCCGCTGAAAAAAGGCGAGTTCCTGTTCCGCCAGGGTGACACCTTCGATTCCGTTTATGCAGTACGCTCCGGCGCCCTCAAGACCTTCAGCCTGAGCGATTCCGGCGAAGAGCAGCTCACCGGGTTCCACCTGCCGAGCGAACTGGTCGGTCTGTCTGGCATGGACACCGAAAAACACCCGGTATCGGCCCAGGCCCTGGAAACCACTTCGGTCTGCGAAATTCCGTTCGAACGCCTCGACGAACTGGCCCTGCAACTGCCACAGTTGCGCCGTCAGTTGATGCGCGTGATGAGCCGCGAAATCCGTGACGACCAGCAAATGATGCTGCTGTTGTCGAAGAAAACCGCCGATGAGCGCATCGCCACGTTCCTGGTCAACCTGTCGGCCCGTTTCCGCGCTCGCGGGTTCTCGGCCAACCAGTTCCGCCTGAGCATGTCGCGTAACGAAATCGGCAACTACCTGGGCCTCGCGGTGGAAACCGTGTCCCGGGTGTTCACGCGCTTCCAGCAGAACGAACTGATTGCCGCCGAGGGCAAGGAGATCCACATCCTCGATCCGATCCAGCTCTGCGCCCTGGCCGGCGGCTCACTCGAAGGCTGATCTCGATCCGCGGTTGAGCGAAGCGATTCAGCCGCGGGTATACTGCGCCGTTTGCAGCCCTGCCAGGACACCTCGACGATGGTCTTCGACTCCTTCGACATCAAATCCCTGATCCGCCCCGTGATCGACTTCCCGAAACCGGGCGTGATCTTTCGCGACATCACCCCGTTGTTTCAATCGCCGAAGGCCATGCGCCTGGTGATGGACAGCTTCGCCCACCGCTATGTGGAAGCCGACTTCACCCACATCGGCGCGATGGATGCGCGCGGTTTCCTGATCGGTTCGGTGCTGGCCTACCAGTTGAACAAGCCACTCGTACTGTTCCGCAAGCAAGGCAAACTGCCGGCGGACGTGCTGGCCGAGGGTTACGCGACCGAGTACGGCGAAGCGTTCCTGGAAGTGCACGCCGACAGCCTGTGTGAAGGCGATTCGGTAGTGATGTTCGATGATTTGATCGCCACTGGCGGTACGCTGATCGCAGCCGCCAACCTGATCCGCCGCATGGGTGCGCGGGTGCATGAGGCAGCGGCGATCATTGATCTGCCGGAGCTGGGTGGGTCGCAGCGTCTTGAAGACATGGGCATCCCGACGTTCTGCCTGACGCAGTTTTCTCTCGCAGAACAATAAGCGTCGTCCTTCAGGCCGCCATCGCGAGCAGGCTCACTCCTACCGTTTGGAATGCGTTCCCCTGTAGGAGTGAGCCTGCTCACGATGAGGCCAGTAGCCTCACTGCAAAACCTAAAGCCCCATCTGCTTGCTGATGATCTCGTTCATCACTTCCCGCGTCCCGCCGCCAATCGACAGAATGCGATTATCCCGATACAGCCGCTCCACCAGACTCTCGCGCATGTAACCCAGCCCACCGAGAATCTGCACCGCATCGCTGGTGATCCGGTCCGAGGTGTCTGTGGCAACGTTCTTGGCCATTGAAATCTCCTTGATCACGCTCTGCCCCGCCGCCATCTTCGCCGCCTGCCGGTAGGTGAACTCCCGCGACACTTCCAGCGCCGTGGCCATTTCGGCCAGCCGATGCTTGATCACCTGGAATTTGCCGATCGGTTTGCCGAACGCCTCACGCTCGCGCGCCCAGTTCAGGGCCTCTTCAAGCGCCAGCTGTGAGGTCATGTTGGCCATTAGCGCCAGCGCCAGCCGTTCGCTCTGGAAATTGCCCATGATGCAGGCGAAGCCCATGTTTTCGGCACCGATCAGATTGCCCACAGGCACCCGGCAGTCGTCGAAGAACAGTTCAGCGGTGTCCGAGGCCCACCAGCCCATCTTCTTCAACTGGCGGCCTACGCTGAAGCCCGGGGTGCCCTTCTCGATCAGCAACAGGCTGATGCCGCCGAAACCCGGCGCGCCAGTGCGCACCGCGACGGTGTAGAAGTCGGCGCGCACGCCGCTGGTGATGAAGGTCTTGCTGCCGCTGACCCGATAGACATCGCCGTCACGCACAGCGCGGGTTTGCAGGTTGGCGACGTCCGAGCCGCCGCCGGGTTCGGTGACCGCCAGGGCGCTGATTTTCTCGCCGCTGAGTACTGGCGGGACGACACGCTCGCGCACTTCGGGCCGTGCCCATTTGACGATCGGTGGCAGACCGATATCCAGCGAACCCAACCCGGCCACCAGGCCGCCGGAGCCGCAGCGCATCAACTCTTCACTGGCGGCGATCTTGGCGAACAGATCACCTTCGTGGCTGCCGCCCAGCGCTTGGGGATAACCGATGCCGAGAATCCCCGCTGCCCCGGCTTTCAGGTACAGCTCGCGAGGGAAGCTTTCGGCTTCTTCCCACCCATCGATGTCCGGCAGGATCTCGCGTTCGACGAAGCGCCTGACGCTGTCGCGGACCATTTGGTGGCTGGGATCGAAGTATTCCTGGAAGGCAGGCATGGGCGAGCTCCATCGAAGGGTTCGCCGACGTTAACCGAGCGCTTGCTTGGTTTTCAATACAATTGTGCGAATCAGATGAACCGAGGGAGGCCCATTCGCGAGCAAGCCCGCTCCCACATTGGACCGCATTCAATCTGAATGAACGCGATCAACTGTGGGAGCGGGCTTGCTCGCGAAGGCGTCTGTTCAGACACCCTATAACTCAGAGGGAAATCGGTTTACGCCCGGCAAACGAATGCGCCAGCGTCCCGCCATCCACCAGCTCCAGCTCACCGCCCAGCGGCACGCCGTGGGCAATACGCGAGGCGATCAGGCCTTTGTTGGCGAGAAGCTGAGCGATGTAATGCGCCGTGGCCTCACCTTCCACCGTCGGATTGGTGGCGAGGATGACTTCGGTAAAGGTGCCCGCCTCTTCAATCCGCGTCATCAACTGCGGAATACCAATCGCCTCAGGCCCCAGACCGTCGAGCGGCGACAGATGGCCCTTGAGCACGAAGTAGCGGCCACGGAAACCGGTCTGCTCCACCGCATACACGTCCATCGGCCCTTCCACCACGCACAGCAGCGTGTCGTCGCGGCGGGGATCGGCGCATTGTGGGCACAGATCGTCTTCGGTCAGCGTGCGGCACTGACGGCAATGACCGACCCCTTCCATGGCCTGGCTCAAGGCTTGCGCCAGGCGCGTGCCGCCGCTGCGATCACGCTCGAGCAACTGCAACGCCATGCGCTGGGCGGTTTTCTGACCCACGCCCGGCAAGGTTCGCAGGGCGTCGATCAGTTGGCGAATCAAAGGGCTGAAGCTCATGGGTAAAAAGTCCGACAAAACAACGAGACGCGGTTTATACCCGCGCCTCCGGCCAGCGTCAAATGCTCAGTCCTGGGCGACCTTCACCACCAGTTTGCCGAAGTTGCGCCCCTCCAGCAGACCGATAAACGCCTCGGGGGCCTGCTCCAGGCCTTCCACCACGTCCTCGCGGAACTTCACCTTGCCATCGCGCACCCACGGCACCATGTGACTGATGAACTCCGGCTGACGATCACCATAGTCATCAAACACGATGAAGCCCTGAATGCGCACGCGCTTGGTCAGCAGCGTGCGTTGCAGCATCGGCAGACGATCCGGGCCTTTCGGCGCTTCAGAAGCGTTGTAGCCGGCAATCAGCCCACACAGTGGAATCCGTGCCTTGGGGTTGAGCAGCGGCACCACGGCATCGAATACGTGCCCGCCGACGTTCTCGAAATAGATGTCGATGCCTTTCGGGCAAGCCTTGGCCAGTTGTTCGGCAAAGTCCGGCGCCTTGTGATCGATGCAGGCATCAAAACCCAGCGCCTCAACCACGTATTGGCATTTGTCGGCGCCGCCGGCCACACCGACGGCGCGCAGGCCCTTGATTTTCGCCACCTGACCGACCACCGAGCCAACCGCGCCGGACGCAGCGGCAACGACGAGAGTTTCGCCCTCCTTCGGCTGACCAATGTCGATCAGGCCCATGTACGCAGTCATCCCCGGCATGCCCAGCACACCGAGGGCCATTGACGGGCTCGGCAGGCCGGACGGGATCGGAATGATGTTGCGCCCGTCGCTGATGCTGTGGCTCTGCCAACCGGTGAGGCCGACCACCAGATCACCCTGGTGGAATTTTGGATGACGCGAATCTTCGACACGGCTGACAGCTCCACCGGTCATCACTTCGCCGATCTGTACCGGCGCGGCGTAGGACGGCGCGTCACTCATGCGCCCGCGCATGTACGGGTCGAGCGACAGGTACAGGGTTTTCAGCAACACCTGACCGTCTTCGAGGTCCGGCAACGCTTCGCGCTCCAGACGGAAATTTTCCGGGGTCGGCGCACCAACCGGGCGCGAGGCCAGGACGAAGCGTTGATTGAGGGTCAGAGGGTCGGACATGTCAGCGTCTCCTGTGAATGGGGGAATTCAGCGGTATAGGGAGCAGACCTTTGTGGCGGTAGCGGGTTCGATGTTTCTTCAGGTGGACCGAGTTGGATTGATCGCGAGCAGGCTCACTCCTACAGAGGAACGCATTTCAACTGTAGGAGTGAGCCTGCTCGCGATAGCAATCTGTCAAACACCGCAGGAGCTCAATGCCAAAAACAAAAATGCCAGGCGCGATGCCTGGCATTTTGTGTAGCTCATCTGCCGCGCAATGGCGAATCAGAATGGCAGTTTCATACCCGCTGGCAGGTTCATGCCGGCGGTCATGCTGCCCATTTTTTCCTGACTGTTGGCTTCGATCTTGCGCACGGCGTCGTTGACGGCGGCGGCGACCACGGCTTCCAGCATTTCCTTGTCGTCTTCGCTCAGGCCTTCAACCAGGCTTGGGTCGATGCTGACGCTTTTCACGTCGTGACGACCGGTCATCACCACGGTGACCATATCGCCACCGGCCTTGCCGATGACTTCGGCGTTGGCCAGTTCTTCCTGCATCTTGGCCATTTTTTCCTGCATCTGCTGCGCCTGCTTCATCAGGCCGGCCATGCCACCTTTCATCATGGGAATCACCTCAAAAGTACTTGGATCAAAACAGCGCCCGGCGATTGCACGCCGAGCGCCTTCAGTTATTAGCCCTGAGCGACCAGAGCGTCGACAGGTTCAATAGTATCGTGTCGCACGACCGCACCGAACTGCTGAACCATCTGCTGGATGAACGGATCACCGTGGATCGATTCCTCCGCTTCGCGCTGACGGTTGGCCCGACGGCGGGACGCGGCCTGCGCCGGGGTTTCCTGCTCGGGCTTGATCAGCTCGATGGTCAAGGTCAGCGGACGGCCGTGGAACTGGTTCAGCGCATCGTTCAGGCGCCGCTGTTGCGTGGCGTTGAACAGCGCACTGTGCGCCGGGTCCAGGTGCATCAGCCAATGATCGCCATCGACCGCGATCAGCGTGCAGTTGGCGGCGATGCTGCCGGTCATGCCGGAGATCGGCAGTTGCGGGAACATTTCCAGCCATTGCAACGCCAGACCGGTAGCCGGTGCGGCGGCAGGCTCCGGTTCGGGTTCCGGAGCCGGCTCGGCGGTGTGTTCACTGGCCAGGTCGTCGAGGTAGCTGTAAGCCGAATCCATGTCCGGCTCAATATAGTCTTCGTCCAGCGGTGGCTCGTCGTCCAGGTCCATGCCCGGTGTGGCGGCATCGACGTCGGCGACCGACGGCTCGGGAATCGGCGCAGCGGCCCACTCAGGTGCCTCCGGGACGACGCTGTCCGGGGTCGGCAGCGGCATCGGCGGCAACTCGGGCTGCTCGGCGGTGGTTTCCAGCACCGGTTCGACGGCCGGTTGCTGCGCGGATTCTGGCTCGGGTTCGACCGGATCGTTCCACGGCAGATCGACGACCTCTTCGGCGACGACCGGCTCGGGCTCTGGCTGCGGTTCTGGCGCAGGCGCGGACTCAGCTACCACGGCAGGCACGGGTTCCGGGGTCGCCACTGGCGCTGGGGCAACAACCGGTGCAGGCGTCAGCGCAATAGCCGCAGCGACTACCGGCGCAACCTTCGGCGCGGCAGCCACTGAGTTTGCGGAATCAACTGTGGCCTGGCTGATCCCCACTGGCTTTAGCGGTTGCCTCGGGGCGTCCGCGGTGTCCGCCGGCCGGAAGGCCAGCATCCGTAGCAGGACCATTTCGAAACCGCCACGGGGATCCGGCGCCAGCGGCAAGTCGCGGCGGCCGATCAGGCCCATCTGGTAATAGAACTGCACATCTTCGGCCGGCAGCGCCTGAGCCAGCGCCAACACCCGATCACGGTCGCCATGGCCGTTGTCGACGCCTTCCGGCAGCGCTTGGGCGATGGCGACACGGTGCAACACGTTGAGAATTTCCGAGAGCACGCCGTTCCAGTCCGGGCCTTGCTCGGCCAGGTGGCGCACGGCTTCGAGCAACGCTTTGGCATCGCCTTCGATCAACGCATGCAGCACGTCATAGACCTGACCGTGATCCAGCGTGCCGAGCATCGCCCGCACGTCGGTGGCCATAACCTTGCCTTCACCGAAGGCGATGGCCTGATCGGTCAGACTCATGGCGTCCCGCATCGAACCGTCAGCGGCGCGACCGAGCAGCCACAGCGCGTCGTCTTCGAACGGCACGCTTTCGGCCGTCAGCACGTGGGTCAAATGCTCGACCACGCGCTCCGGCGTCATGTTCTTCAGGGAGAACTGCAGGCAGCGCGACAAAATCGTTGCCGGAAGTTTCTGCGGATCCGTCGTCGCCAGGATGAACTTGACGTACGGCGGCGGCTCTTCAAGGGTTTTCAGCAGCGCATTGAAGGAATGGCTGGAGAGCATGTGCACTTCGTCGATCAGGTAGACCTTGAAGCGCCCACGGCTCGGGGCGTACTGCACGTTGTCGAGCAGTTCGCGGGTGTCTTCGACCTTGGTCCGGCTCGCGGCGTCGATCTCGATCAGGTCAACGAACCGGCCCTCATCGATTTCACGACACACCGAACACTCGCCGCAGGGGCTGGAAGTGATACCTGTTTCACAGTTCAGGCATTTGGCAATGATCCGCGCAATGGTGGTCTTACCGACCCCGCGCGTACCGGTGAACAGGTAGGCGTGGTGCAGCCGCTGGCTGTCCAAGGCATTGATCAGAGCCTTGAGCACATGGGTCTGGCCGACCATTTCGCGGAACGAGCGCGGACGCCATTTACGTGCAAGAACCTGATAACTCATCGAAAACCGTCGCAACGAAGGAAGCTGAAGCGGCTAATGCTAGCGGAGCAAGGGCAAAATTGCATCCGGTGTGCTCGTCTAATCTGGCTAAGCTGCTGTTGGCGGGGAAATATCAGCTCGGGATCGGGACTCATCGGAGCATTTATGCGTTGGGCCTTGGGAGCAATATTGGCGATCAGTCTGAGCGTGAACGCGTCCGAACCGCCGCTGCGCTTCGTCGTGGCCGACAGCTGGGCGATGCCGATGGTGCAGCTGGAACGCGGCCGACCCACCCAGGGCATCCTCCACGACATGATGCTCAGCCTGGCGACCCAGGTCGGCGTACCGGCGGAATTTCACGTGCTGCCACGCGCCCGGGTACAGAACGCCATGGAGCGCGGTGAAGTCGATGTGCGCTGCTATGCCGCACAATCATGGCTGCCGAATCAGTCCGGGGATTACCTCTGGAGCATTCCGCTGCTGTTCCAGCGCGACCTGCTGATCAGCCGCCAGGATCAATCGCCCGATGTCGATCCCGCCGACCTCTCCCGCCAATCGATCGGCACCGTGCTCGGCTACACCTACCCGACCCTGCAACCGCTGTTCGACGCCGACAAACTACTGCGCGAAGACGCACGCAATCAGGATCAGGTACTGGAAAAACTGCTGGCCGGCCGTTACCGCTACGCCGTAAGCAATCAATGGACGCTGGACTGGTTCAACCAGCGCCTGCTGCCCGGACAGCAGTTGCACGGGGTGGCGGTGCTGCAGGAGCAGCATGTCGGCTGTTACGTGAGGAATGACCCGCAGCTGCCGGTGCAGCGGATCTTGCGTACGTTGCTGCGGATGAAAATGTCGGGGGAGATTGATGACATTATTCGGTTGTATACCGGATCCTCTGAAAACACCCCATAACCCCTGTAGGAGTGAGCCTGCTCGCGATAGCGGTGGTTCAGCCGACATTGATGTCAACTGATATGACGCCATCGCGAGCAGGCTCACTCCTACAGGGGATTGTCGCCAGGCAATCAGTAGCCGTGCGACTCGCGGAATTTCTGGTAGTCGTGAAACTCGATCCATTCGACCACGTCGTACGGCAGATAAAGCTGTTGCCGGGCGCGGGAGATGGCGATGTACACGGCGCAGATCCGCTCATCGAACGCATAGGCGTCCTTGAACTTGACGTTGGTCAGCAGCTCGGGCGTCAGCAGCACCCGGTCGAACTCCATGCCGCCCGCGTCCTGCGCTTGCATCAGCAGACAGCTTTTGCCGGGGCCACCGATCATCCGGTTCAGGCGGGTCAGATCCGCCACCTTGAAGCCCTTTTGCAACTCGGCCTCGACCCACAGAAACGCCTCGTCGAACTGATTGGCATCGCGCACCTGATGCCAGTCGGGCAAGTCGCTGAAATACCGATGCGGCCCCTTCTCGCTGTGCTCGGCACTGTAGAAGTCGACCCTGAACAGCTCGATGGCGGTGGTCATGAAGTGTTCGAGGTCGCGCTGTGCTTGCATGTCGGCAAAGCTGAACAGGCAATTGGCATCGTGCAATTGCATGGCCCACTGCATCGTGTCCCACGCTGATGCCGTCAGCACCACGCAACCTTCAGGCGGCACAAAGCCCTGTGGATAAAACTCGATACCGACGTCCGCCTCGCGCGCGCCTTCGAAAGGCACCTTGGTCTTTTCCGAGTGCCGGGAAATCAGCGGATTGACCAGACGCTCGACGTTACGCCCCGAGCGGACCGAATAGGTGATATCGCTCTGGCGCACTTCGCGCTTTCTTCTGACCAGATCGCGGCTGGCGTGCTGGTACTCATCGCCCAAGGTGATCAGCACCTGGCGGCCGCGTTCGATGATCTGCAGCAGCGAGGCGGGAATGTCCTGACTCTCGTCGATCAGCACGTGAGTATAGCGAGGCGGCACCACGCAGCCGGCCAGACCCGCGCGCTTGATCAACAACAATGCTTCGAAGCCAGTCTGTCGGCCCCATGCCGGGTTGGCCTCGAGGTAAGTCCAGACGCGGCTGGAATATTCCAGCAGCACCTTGGATTCGAGACTGGACAACGACAGCTGGAAATACGGCAGATGCTGGGCGCTCAGGCTGTAGTCCCGGGACTGACAGTAGCGCTCGAGGGTTTCCAGGCAAACGTTGAAGGTGCGTTGCCCATCATGGCCGCGAAAGCCGAGGATATTCAGCTCCTGCGCCACCTTCTGCTTGCTCGCCAATCTGCCGCCCGCGCCTGCCGGCTGCGGTTTGCGGCCGTGAATCAGCCCGCGCGCGAAGGCTTCGAAGGTGATGCCGGGCTTGCGGTCAGCGGTCACGCCCATGCGCTGGCAGAGGGTCGCGAGTTTTTCCGGGGTGCGCGCCAGCAGCAGGGTTTTCCTGGGGTCCAGGCACTCGGTCAAGGCCCCGAGCAGATGGCTCTTGCCGATCCCGGCGTAGCCCTGCACGTGCAGGTCTTCGTCCAGATTGGCGCGGAAGGTCCTGACCAGTTTGTCTTGAGCAGCGCTCAGCCAGCGCTCGCGCTGGATGGGGCTGATCATCTGTTGGCTGAACGGATTGTTGGCGGCGTGGTGGCGCGTCTTGAACTCGTTATCCCATTTGCCATCGGGCAGCAGATAATCCTGCGCCGAGACTTCGTCGGCCAACAGCAGCCGCAGGTTCAGTCGCCGGATGGCGTTCAGCCCGAAGTACAACTGGCGGGGATCGAACAGTCGCTGCGCCTCGGACAATAACCCTGCCCGGCCATCGACCGCCCACGCGATCAGCCTGGCCAGGACCTTCTCCGCCGCTGCGGCGTTGAGATCCTTTTCGGCCGCCTGGGCCAGATTCTGGATGACCAGCACCGCGGCCAGTTGCGCATCCGTCAGCTCGCCGAGGGTTTTCGCGCCCTCGGGCTGCAACAGGCTCGTGCAGGTTTCATCCGTCACGGGCAAATAAACGGCGGTGGATAAATCGTGATGTTCCGGGTGCATACAACCTCGTAGCCAGGGCGCGAACTTGTCAACGACGCGCGCAGCAAGACGGTGGAGTATGCCACTGTTGCGCAACGATGGCCGAACAGGCATTGGGGATGCAGCCTTCGCGAGCAGGCTCGCTCCCACAGGGGCTGGCGCGAAGCCTCAAATCGCAGGCATAAAAAAACCGCAGTGGGCGAAACCCATGCAGTTCTGTTGAAGCCTTCGATGTTCGTTAAGGTGGTAACCCCACCAGCCACACCCCGGCACACAATGTTCCCGCTGTGGCTGCTGCCTTCCGGCTCTGACCAGGTTCACGGGTAATCGTTGCGGGGGGACCGATGGGGTCACCATAACGACACTCACCTGTCGGCGAGCCGCGCCATTGTACCTATCTGAAGCGAAGTTACAACCGTTGGTTTCAGATAAAAAATATGAAGGGCTTCAAGCACTTGCTATTGCGCCTGGAGCACCTCGTCTGCCCTGCCGCCCGCCTGCTGGATCACCAGATGGATGAAGTGCAGCTTGGCAATCGCCGCCGCCGGCAGCACGAACGGGTAGAAATCCGGCTGGCCCATGCTGCGCGATAACTCGTTGAGCATGCCCGCCAGCTCGATCCACGCGTTGACGAACGACAGGAATGCCGCGCCGCCGGGGTGCTGTGGGTCGTACAGGGTGCTGGGCGGAAACGGCTGGTAGTCGAAATCCATTTCCCGCGCACTCATGCCGAAGCCCAACGCTGTGTCCACTGCGTCCATCATGTGCAGGTAATGCGCCCAGGTTTCCGCCCAGTCTTCCCACGGGTGCATGGTCGCGTAGGCGCTGACGTAATGCTGCGGCCAGTCTAGCGGCGCGCCCTGCTGGTAGTGACGGTCGAGCGCTTCGGCGTAACTGGCGCGTTCATCGCCAAACAGGCTGCGAAAGGCTTCGAGCCACGGCCCGTTGGCAATCAGCCGATCCCAATAGTAATGCCCGACCTCATGCCGGAAATGCCCGAGCAGCGTGCGATAGGGTTCATGCATCGCCGCCCGCACCTGCTCACGGTGGGCGTCGTCGGCTTCTTTGATGTCGAGGGTGATCAGGCCGTTGGCGTGACCGGTCATCGGCGCGTTGCCTTCAAGGTCGACGCCGATGAAGTCGAAGGCCAGGCCGGTGTCTTCATCCACGCTTTTCGGGATGACCGGCAGGCCGAGGGTGATCAATTGCGCGACGAGGCGCCGCTTGGCGATTTCGACTTTGCGCCAGCGCTCGGGATTTTCCGGGGCGGACAGATCGGGAATAGTGCGATTGAGGCTGCAGGCGACGCACAAGGCATCATCAACATGGGCGGCAAGCAGCCAATTGCAGGCGGCGGGGGTGTCGAGGTTGGCACAGCGGCGAAAGAGTCCGGCATCAGGATCGGCATCCAGCGTCCAGGTGCCCTCCTCCAGACCGGGCGACAATGAAGTGATGCGACTTTCTTCAGGCTGATAGCCCAGCGCCGCATTGCAGGCCAGGCACTGGCTGTTGCGAAAGAACAGTGACTGGCCGCAGCGGCACGGCCAGATTTTACTGTTGCGTGAAGATTCGCCCATGAACGGCGCGACGATGCGAGAACTGAGTTGCTCGAAAAAGCGGTACATGGCGATCTCTCCCTGGGGCTTGCCAAGACTAGATCATTCCCGCGGGCTGATCGTTCCAACGCTCTGCGTGGGAATGCATCCAGTGACGCTCTGCG
>NZ_NQYG01000053.1:0-37091 GCF_002878485.1 Pseudomonas sp. AD21 | reverse complement strand
GGCGTCTGGAAAAGTGACTCGCCGTCAGGGCGAAACCGCCAGCCGCCACCCCCAAAGAAACGGATATTCACACAACCCAATCAAGAACATGGTCGGCCCAAAGGCCGCCAAGTCACAGCGTCACCGCCGATCCTCAACCCGAGCCTGACTCTTGCTCCAATCCGTCAACAAACTATAAGCCACCGCCAAAAGCGTAGGCCCGATAAACAACCCGATAAACCCAAACGCAATCAACCCGCCAAACACCCCAAGCAACACAATCACCAACGGCAGATTCCCGCCCCGGCTGATCAGATAAGGCTTCAACACGTTATCCACGCCACTGATGATGAACGTCCCCCAGATCCCGAGAAACACCGCCATCCCATACTCACCCTTCCACGCCAGCCACGCCGTAGCCGGAATCCACACCAACGGCGGCCCCATCGGAATCAGACTGAGCAGGAAGGTCACAATCCCCAGCACCAGTGCCCCAGGAACCCCGGCAATCAGAAACCCGATCAGCGCCAGAATCGCCTGCGCCGCCGCCGTACCGATCACCCCGTTGACCACCCGCTGCACAGTGCCAGCCACCAGTTCGATGTAATACCCGGCACGCTCACCGATCAGCCGTTCCAGCAGACTGTGCACAAACGCTGCCAGCCGCGGCCCGTCACGGTAGAAAAAGAACACAAAGACAATGCTCAGGGTCAGCTCGAGGATACCGCCGCCGATCTGCGCACTGCGCGCCAGCAGCCAGTTACCGACCTGCCCCAGATACGGCTTGATCGACACCATCAGCGCCGCACCCTGCTGATCGATGCTGTTCCAGACCCCAACCAGCCGCTCACCCACCAGCGGCACGGAGCCGAGCCAGACCGGCGCCTCCGGCAGACCGTCAACCTGCACATCCTTGATGAACGCTGTGGCATCGCGCACAT
This sequence comes from Pseudomonas sp. AD21, assembly GCF_002878485.1. Taxonomy (NCBI): domain Bacteria; kingdom Pseudomonadati; phylum Pseudomonadota; class Gammaproteobacteria; order Pseudomonadales; family Pseudomonadaceae; genus Pseudomonas; species Pseudomonas sp. AD21. Next base: position 36,171 of record NZ_NQYG01000053.1, on the reverse strand, counting down.
GATCGGCCAGGTTGAACCCCAGCCACACCAGCGGCGCCGCCACCAGCAGCATCCAGCCCAGGGTCAAAATAGCTGCAGCGAGGGATTCGCGGCCATTGAGCCAACGGGTCAGCAGACGCATCAGCGGCCAACTGGCAAACGCCAGCACCGCGCCCCAGAACAGCGCCGACCAGAACGGCGCCATCACCCAAAAACTGGCACCAAACAGCACCAGCAGGAGGATTTGCACCAACAGCCGATCATTATTGAGCATGTAGAGTCTCGAAAAAGTCAGTCCGTCAAAGAGTAGGCGAACACGCCACGCGTGCTCGCCCGATACAGCTTATCGCAACAGATCGATGCGCAGGCCCGCGCTATCGGCACTCCCTGCCTCCATCCGTGCCGCACGCACGCCCTGACCGATCAGCGCCTGACGCCAGGCCTCGGCCTTCGGCCCGGAAATCGTCACCCGCTGAGTGGTGTCGAGGTTCAAGCCACGGGAAATCAACCGCAGCCAGGTGTCATCCGGGTCGCCCACCAGTTTGGGCAGGTTCAGCTCGCCCGTGCTCTTGAGCTGGCGCAACAGCGTGGCCGAGGTCGGCAGCAACTCGCCCAGTGCCGCGCTCGCCTCGAACTGCTCGACATGCAGGTAGGCTTTGCGATTACCTCGGGTGATGCTGTAGAGCGCCACCAGGGTGTTGTCCTTCGGGGCAGCCAGGCGCAACAGCAAGTAAGCCTGTTGCTCGTCGGCACCGTACAGCTTGGAATTGCCGAACACCTCGTTGGCCCACAGGCTGCTTTCGCCGCAGTCGCGGGCCTGACACCAGAACAGCAGCTCGGCGCCCTGTTTTTGCAGGGCTTCGCGGGCAGCGGTGAAGGCTTCGGTGGCGGCGTGTTCCGGCGGCAACTCGTAGGTCACCGCCGTGGTCTGGCCGCGCGCGGTGACCTGGCCGTCGAAGCGCAACTGGCCGCTGATCTTGCGGATCGAGCCCAGCGGATAAATGCGCTCGAGCTCCACGGGAGGGCGATAGTCGACGATCTGCGCATCGGCCAGACGCGGCACGATCTGCAGATCCTGGCTGCCCGGTACATCGGCAGCGAATAGAACGGGACTGAAACAGCACAGCGTCAACAGACTGAGTGACCGCATAGTCAGGCTCATCGGATCGGCATGGCTTGGCGGGTCGGGGTCGCAGCAGTATAGAAATCCATCGTGTTTGTCTCCCATTTCAACCCGCCCAGCCTCGACAGTTGCCCGGTGCAAGTCAAGGAATGGCGAAGAAGCGATTGAAACAGTCTGCGACAAGCTCGGCACCGAACTCATCGTTCAGGTGCAAATGGTGCCCGCCCGCCAGCTGTTCCTGGCTAAAGGGTAGACGTTCCAGCAACTCAGGATGTTTGGCCAGCATGCCATCGGCGGCGACCACCAGTTGCGCCGGGCAGATAATGCGCTGGACGAAGGCCATGGCCTGTTCCTGCGTCAGGCGCAGCGGCGATGGCAAGGTCAGGCGATTGTCGGTGCGCCAGGTATAGCCGCCGGGTACTGGCATCAAACCGCGTTGCGCCAGCAGTTCGGCGGCTTCGCGACTGACCGCCACCAAACCTTTCATCCGCGCTTCGATGGCGCGGTCGAGGGTGTTGTAGACCGGTTTGCGCTTCGCGCGCAGGTCCAGTTGTGCCTGCAGGGCCATGCCCATGCGTTCGGCGGCGTTTTCGCCTTTGTCCGTAGGCGGAATTACTCCGTCAATCAACGCCAGATGGCTGATGCGCTCCGGTAACGAGCCCGCCAGCACCAGCGAAACAATCGCGCCCATCGAATGCCCAAGCAGGCCGAAGCGCTTCCAGCCTAGTTGCTCGGCGACCTGCAGCACATCATGGGCGTAATCCCACAAGGCATAGCCGGCACCGTTGGGACGATGTCCGGAGTGACCGTGCCCGGCCATGTCCAGGGCAACGATGCGCAGGCCTTTGAGCTTCGGCGCCAGCCGCGCGAAGCTGTTGGCGTTGTCGAGCCAGCCATGCAGAGCAATCACCGGCAGACCGTCCTCGGGACCGAACAAATGCGCCGCCAGTTCGATATGCGGCAGGCTCAGGCGCACTTCTTCGACGGTCGGGCTCATGCGCAGTCCTTGTCCTGACGACCTTCCCAGCGGTTGAACAGATTCTTCAACAGGCGCGCGGTGTCCTGCGGACGCTCCAGCGGAAACATGTGCCCGCCCGGCATGCTCAGCAATTCTCCCTGCGGCAGGCGCGAAACGAAACTGCCGTGATGACGCATCACCACGCGACTTGTGTGCCCGCGCACTACCGCCAGCGGCACTTTCAGTTGCCGGGTGCGGCCCGGGCTGGTGTGCGGCACGCCGCGATAGATGCTGATTTCAGTAGCCGGATCGAAGCGCAGGCGCAACGTGTCGCCGACCTTGTGCAAACCGTGTTGCAGGTAGGCGTCGAAGCACTCCGGATCAAAACCGCGGAACAGGCTCTTGCCGGCAAAGTAACTGCGCGCACTGGCGAGATCGGCAAACTCTTCACGACGGCCAAGCGTGCGGCCGGCGGGGGTCAGTTTGTCGATGAAACCAAAGCGCTTGGCGGCGCGGATCACCCATTGGTCAGTGCGGGTCAGCACCGGCGAGTCGAGCATCACCACGCCGCGATACAGTTCAGGGCAACGCAGCGCCGCGTGCAGGTGCAACACGCCGCCAAAGGAATGGCCGACGCCCCACACCGGTTGATCCTGCTGCTGCAAATGGTGGATCAGTTCGTCGACGAGGTTGTACCAGTTGTCGTCCGCTGGAAAACGCGGGTCATGGGCATGCAGTTCCAGATGCGCGACCCGATACTCGGGCGCCAGCGCCGCGAACAACTTGCCATAGGTGCCCGAGGGAAACCCGTTGGCGTGGGTGAAAAAGATCGGTTGCGACATACCGGTAAATCCATGAGCGGAAAACATGCCGCTGATTGTCCGCAAGAGCGCGCCCCTGAGCAATGACCGTAACTGCCAGGAATGATGACAGTCCGGTCATGGCTATGGGCGCATCGGACTTCAACGTGCCGGCGGCTGCTCGCCCAGCGGCACCACCGCCATGGTCAGGCGCGACACACAACTGGCCTTGCCTTCATCACTGGTCAGGCGGATATCCCAGACATGCGTGGTGCGGCCGATATGAATCGGTTTGGCCACCGCCGTCACCCGCCCGCTGCGCAAGCCGCGCAAATGGTTGGCGTTGATCTCCAGCCCCACGCAATAGAACTTGCTGGCGTCGATGCACAGGTAACTGGCCATCGAGCCGACGGTTTCCGCCAGCACCACCGAGGCCCCGCCATGCAGCAGACCGTAAGGCTGGTGAGTCCGGTGGTCGATGACCATGCTCGCCGTCAGCGACTCTTCGTCGAAGGACTCGAAGCGGATATCCAGCACTTCGCCGATGGTGTTTTTCTGGATTGCGTTCAACTGCTCGATGTTCGGAGTGGTGCGCCACAAGGTCATCGCAGGCTTCCTTTGTTGTTTTGATCGTCACTCAATCCTGCCACAGCACCGCCTCGCTGCGCTCGCTCCATTCTTCAAAGCGCGCACCGTAGGTGTCTTCGATGACATTGCGCTTGATCTTCAACGTCGGCGTGAGAAAGCCGTTTTCCACCGCCCAACTGTCCTTGACCACCACCAGCCGCCGCAGCCGCTCATGCTTGTCGAGCACGGTGTTGACCTCTTCCAGCAGTTTCTCCAGGCTCGAATGCAGACTCGCCCGGCCCTCTTCCTGATGGACCGTCGAGAGCACGCACAAGCCCAGCGGCGCACTCAGACCATCACCCACCACGCAGACCTGCTCGATTCGCGAGTGCACCGCCAGGCGGTTTTCAATCGGCGCCGGGGCCACGTATTTGCCTTTGCTGGTCTTGAAGATTTCCTTGAGCCGCCCGGTCAGGCGCAGGCGCCCCTCGGCGTCCTGCTCGCCCTTGTCGCCGGTACGCAGGAAGCCGTCTTCGGTCAGGGTTTCGGCGGTTTTCTGCGGTTCTTTGAAATAACCGAGCATGTTCGCCTGACTGCGCACCTGCACCTCGCCGGACTCGTCGATACGCACCTCGACATCCGGACACGGCCTGCCGATCCAGCCTTGTTTGTATTGGCCCGGCAGGCAGATGTGCGAGTAGCCGCAACTCTCGGTCATGCCATAGACCTCGAGTACATCGAGGCCGAGCTTCTGATACCAGGTGAGCAGGGTCTGTGGCACCGGCGCCGCACCGGACAGGGCGACGCGCAAGGCATCGAGGCCCAACCCGGACAACACCTTGTGCCCTACCCGCTTGCCAATCAACGGCAGGCCGAGCAGGAAATCCAGGCGTTTGGCCGGGATCTTGCCGTATACGCCCATCTGGAACTTGGTCCAGATCCGCGGCACGCCGAACATCGCCGTCGGCCGCGCCCGTTGCAGGTCGGTGATGAAGGTGTCGAGGCTTTCGGCAAAGAACACGGTTTGCCCGGTGTAGATCGAGGCCAGCTCAACGAACATCCGTTCGGCGACATGGCACAGCGGCAGGTACGACAGCAGCCGATCGTGCTCGTTGAGGCCGAACAACTGCGTGCCACGAGTCGTAGCGAACCCCAGATTGGCAAAGCTGTGCATCACGCCCTTGGGCAACCCGGTGGTGCCGGAGGTGTAAATGATGGTTGCCAGTTGCTCGCCTGCCGGGCACGGGTCGTCCTGGATCGGCGAGCTCTTTTGCAGGTCGTCCCAACTGAAATCGAACGCGCCGGGCGGGTGCAGCGGCAGGCTGATGGTTGGCAGCCCCGACGCAATCCCATTGGACATCCCGGGCCAGTCATCGAGTTTGCCGATGAACGCCAGCACGCTTTGCGAATGGGTGAGCACCTGGTTCACCGAGTCTGCGGTGAGGTTGGGATACAGCGGCACCGACACGTGCCCGGCCATCCAGATCGCCAGATCGGCAATGATCCAGTGCGCGCAGTTTTTCGAGATCAGCGCGATGTGGCTGCCTTGCGGCAATTCCCGGGCGCGCAGCCAGTGCGCGGCGCAACGGGCCTGATGAGCGACATCGGCCCAGGTCAGGGTCTCGACCTGCCCGCCGCCGATGGGCTGCACGAGAAAACGCTGGCGCGGGTGCCGGGCCTCACGTTCATAGAACACGTCCAGCGGCAAACGGAATGCGGCAGACATGCGACTCGCTCCTGTTTTTTGGGTCTGGAGCAAGCGTAGTCAACCAAGCAAGTGCTTGGTTGGAAAATTCAAACAAATAATTTCAACTGACAATGAGGTCACCTGTGGGATCAGCGTCAGGGGTGCTTGAGGCTGTTAAGCGTCATCGAACCGATCAGCAGCTCAGGGCTTTCCAGCTCAGCCAGGCCAGCGGTGCTGACCTTCTCCGGCGGATACCCGGCGCCATGCTGCAGATAACTCAGCAGATTGCCCACCAGCGGGTTGTGGCTGACCAGCAGCACATTGCTCACCGATACCAGTTGATCGGTGACCTTGTCCGGATCGGTCTCCGGGGTCAGCCACTCGACGGTGCGAATCTCCGGCTCGAAACCCAAGGCCTCGCGGACAATCTGCGCGGTCTGCTGCGCACGCAGATAAGGGCTGGCATAGATCGCCGTCAGTGGCTGACCGATCAACCGGGCTGCACTGCTCAAGGCCTCTTTGCGACCATGCTCGGTCAGTTCCCGCTCGGAGTCGGGGCACGAGCCATAAGGCACCGCCTCACCGTGACGCAATACCCAGAGTTTCATAGCTTGGGTTCCTCATCTCGGACCGGATGCGGGGCTGGCGGCACGGCGTGCGGCGTCTCGCCTTCCGGGGCACGCGGGGTTGGCCAGTCGGCGAACGGCCACGGTTTCTGATCGCTGTTAAAGCTGCCGAAGCGGCCGATCTGCGCCAGGAACTGACTCAGGCTGTCGCCGAAATTCATCAGGCCGGCGCTCGGCGCGCCATAAATCAAACGATAGATCAGTTGCACCAGCACCACCGCGCCGAGGATGAACTGCGCCACTTGCCAGACCAGCACGTAGACGATCATCCACAGCACCCGCAGGAGAATGGATTCGTACTTGGCTTCGGTTTTCGGATCGTTCATGGCTCGCTTCCTGTTGAATCAGTTGAAACCGCTGGTGGAAATAAAGTCGACGTCGGTTTTCGGCTCGGCACGCATCAGTAGACCGATCACCTGCTCCAGCGTGCGTCCTTCAAACAGAATCGCATGCAGCCCGGCGACCAGCGGCATGTATACACCGACCTCCTGGGACTTGGCCTTGAGCACTTTCAGGGTGTTGACCCCTTCGGCGACTTCGCCCAGACGCGACACCGCTTCATCAAGGCTCAAGCCCTGACCGAGGGCAAACCCGACCTGATAGTTGCGGCTCTTCGGTGACGAGCACGTGACGATCAAATCACCGACCCCGGCCAGACCGAGGAAGGTCATCGGGTTCGCGCCCTGATTCACCGCAAACCGGGTCATCTCGGCCAGGGCGCGGGTGATCAGCATGCTCTTGGTGTTCTCGCCCATCTCCAGCGCCACGGCCATGCCGGCGATGATCGCGTAGACGTTTTTCAGTGCGCCGCCCAGTTCGACACCAAAGCGGTCGGCACTGGCATAGACGCGGAAGGTGCGGCCATGCAGCGCAGCCTGCACCTGCTTGCACAGGTCTTCGTCTTCGCTGGCGACCACGGTGGCGGTCAACGCGTGCTCGGCGATCTCGCGCGCCAGGTTCGGCCCGGACAGCACGCCGATGCGCGCCTGCGGGGCGATTTCTTCGAGGATCTGGCTCATCAGTTTGAAGGTGTGGGCTTCGATGCCCTTGGTCAGGCTGACGAGCATCTTGCCGCTCAGGCGCTCGGCGTGGGCGGCCAGCACTGTGCGCAGGGCGCTCGATGGCAGCGCGACGAAGCACAGCTCGCAGGCGTCGAGCGTTGCCTGCAGGTCAGTGACGGCGGTCACCCCCGGCAAAATCTTGATGCCCTTGAGGTAACGCGGGTTCTCGCGATTGACCCGGATGGCCTCGGCCTGCTCGGGGTCACGCATCCACTGCCGGACTTGATGGCCGTTCTCGGCCAATAGATTGGCCACGGCGGTACCAAAACTTCCGCCTCCCAGGACCGCAATCGGGCGCTGTTCAGTCATATGCAATCCGTTAATCCATACCAGTGGCGATGCCGGCATTATACGGGGCGACCGGGTCGCAGCCAGCCCCTGCGTCAATTACCGGCACTTGTAGGAAGAAGACCAATAAAACCGAGGAAAATGCCCGCATCTTGACTGGAAAAGTCGCTGCCCTCGGTTAACATGCGCGCCAATTCTTTGCGATCAAGGCTGTGTCGTGTCTTTTGGTGCTCCCCCTTCGCGTTCGTCCCTGTTGCTGGCGCTGCTGTTCAGCCCGGTGTTGCAGGCGGACGACCTGTTTGTCGACGGCGAAACGCTGCCGCAGGTGCTGACGGCCACGCGCCTGAAACAGACGCCAGCGGAAGTTCCGGGGAGCATGACCGTCATCGACAGTGAATTGATCAACGCCAGTGGCGCCCGCGACATCAGCGAACTGCTGCGCCTGGTGCCGGGGATGATGGTCGGCAACATCAGCGGCAATCAGGCCGCGGTCAACTATCACGGGACCAACGCCAGTGAAGCGCGGCGCATGCAGGTGCTGATCGATGGCCGTTCGGTGTATCGCGCAGGTCTCGCCACGGTGGACTGGAGTGATATTCCGGTGGCCATGGAAGACATCGAGCGCATCGAGGTTTTCCGTGGGCCGAACACCGTCAGCTATGGCGCCAACGCACTGATGGCGGTGGTCAACATCATCACCCGCAACCCGGCGGACAGCCACGGCACGCGACTGAAGTACACCCGTGGCCAGCGCGGCATCAACGATTTCTATGCCAGCCAGGGCACCGGCTGGAATGGCGGCGATCTACGCCTGTCGCTGTCCGGCCTGGAAGACGATGGCTTCGACAGCGACCGCAGCGGCGCCGATTATCGCGACAGCCGCCGCTTGAACCGCTTCAGCCTCGCCGTCAGCCAGACCCTGAGCGACAACCAGAGCCTCGACTGGCAGGTCAACGCGAAGGACGGCACCAATCAGCGGCCTTACACCTACCGCCCGGTGTTCTCGGGGATTACCGCCGCCGGGAACAATTCCGACGTGGTGGCCAAGGATTACGCTGGATCGGTGCGCTGGAATCTCGACATCAATCCGCAACACAGCCTTTATATACAAGGCTCGGCCCAGCACTGGGATCGCCAGCAAGTGTGGCGCGCGTGCGATGCCGAAGTGTCGTTCAGCCCGCAGTTGACGCAACTGTGGCAACTCAACCCGAACTACACCGAGCGCCTGGCGCGCAACATCACCCGCTTCACCGGCCCCGGCGCAGCGCCCGGCACCCCGCAGGAAATGGCCCTGGCCAATCAGGTGCTGGATCAGTGGCGCAACGGTGCCAGTCAGACCCTGTGCGGCGATATCGACCAGAGCACCCGAGAGTCGCGCTACGACCTGGAATTGCAGGACACCCTCAGCCTGTCCGACAGTCTGCGACTGGTCAGCGGCATGAACTATCGTTACGACCGGGCCGATTCCGAGACCTACTTCAACGGCACGCTGGACGACACCACTTGGCGTGCGTTCGGCCAGTTGGAGTGGCGCGCCAGTGAACACTGGCTGTTGCAGGGCGGCGCAATGTTCGAAAACACCCAATTGATCGGCAGTTCGCTGACGCCCAGATTCGCGGTCAACTACCTGATCAACCCGCGTCATGGGCTGCGCGCGGTGTACTCGGAAGCGATCCGCTCGCCGGACATGTTCGAGAACAACGTCAACTGGAGCTATCAGGTGAGCAACCTGCGGCCCTCGGCCTACGGTCAGTCTTCGGCCCGCTACTTCGTCAAGACCCGTGGCCCGGGCGATCTCGATCAGGAACACATGCGCTCGCGCGAGTTGGGCTACAACGGCTATTTCGCCGAACTGGGGCTGGCGGTCGATGTGAAGCTGTTCTACGACGAAATCACCGGGATGATCAGCGAGCCGCTGCGCAACAACCAGTACATCGCCAGCAACGCCAACAGCTCACGTTTTCGCGGCACCGAAACCCAGCTCGACTGGCGCCTGAGCCTGATCGATCGCCTGCGCTTCACTTACGCTTTCGTCGATGCCGAGGCGAGCAATCCGCTGGATCAGCAATTCACCTCACGCAACAGCGGCTCCGCCGGTTGGTTGCGCGATTGGGGCCACGGCTGGAACAGCGCCCTCTTCTATTACGGCGACAACGCGCTCAACGGCTACCGCTTCGAGCGGGTCGATACGCGCATCGCCAAACGCATCCCTCTGGGCAAGGCTCAATTGCAACTGGCCGGCGTACTGCAACAGCGGCTCGACAACGAGCCGACCACCTTCGTCGACAACAATTACGACGAACGCCGGGTGATGTACTTCAGCGCCGAGCTGGAGTTCTAAGGTGCGCTACGGCACGGCAAACAAGACGCCAACCCTTGGCCACTGGCTGGCCGGTGTCTGTCTGTTTTTGACCGCGTGGCTGCACGGCGTCGCGGTGCAAGCCGCCGACATCCTGTTGACCGGCGCCGAAGAAAGCCCTGGGGTGCAGGCCTTCGTCGAGGCCCTGAGCGAACTGCGCCCCACCGACAACGTGCGGTTCCAGCCACTGGCGAGCCTGCCGGCGCCGGGTAAATTGCCGAGCAATCTGCGGATGATACTGCTCGACCTGCCCAGCCTCGATTGGCGCCTTAAGGAGTCTCAGGGACCGGCGACGCTGGTGTTGCGCATCAGCCGCCTGCAGGCCCGGCAGCGCTTGGGTGCCGCGCAACCGGCGCACTTGAGTCTGCTGTGGAGCGATCCACCGCTGGGGCGGCAGCTGCAATTGATTCAGCGGATTCTGCCGCAGGCGCGGCGAGTCGGCGTGCTGTTCGATAAGCACAGCGAATTCCTGCTCAATGAGCTGCAACTGGCCGCCGCGCCGTTGCATCTGCAAATCGTCAGTCAGCGCTGGGACAACATTCAGGACAGCCGCCCGTTGCAGACGGTACTGAAAAACAGTGACGTGCTGCTGGGCCTCGACGACCCGGACCTGTACAACCCGAAAACCGCGAAGAACCTGCTGCTCAGCAGCTATTCCCGGCAGATCGCACTGGTTGGACCGAACGCCGCGTTTGTCCGTGCCGGCAGCCTGGCCAGCACTTACAGCGATCAGCACGACTGGCTGACCATCCTCGACGAATTGCTTGACCGCCCCTCGGCCACATGGCCGCGGACGCTCTATCCCGAACGTTTTAAAGTTTCAAGTAATGCGCAGGTCGCTCGTTCCCTGGGTATCGAGCCAATCGATGAAGCGTCTGTTGCCCGCCAGTTGGCTGAAGGAGAAAGCCACCCATGAATCTGCGTCGCCGCTGGGATATCAACACCCGCACGCAATTGATCAGTCTGGGCCCTGCACTGCTGCTCACGCTGCTGCTGATCAGCTTCTTTACCTTCGTGCGCATCCAGGATTTGCGTCAGGAGCTCAATCACACGGGGCAACTGATCGCCAATCAACTGGCCCCGGCCACCGAGTACGGGGTAATTTCCGGCAACAACGACGTGCTGGAAAGCCTGCTCAAAGCCACCCTGGCCACACCGAACGTGCGTTTTATCGAAGTGCAGGACAGCGCCAACCGGATTCTGGCCTACGTTGAACAGGCCGCCGACGCGCACAACCGACCGCATCAGGTCGAAGTGTTCCAGGCCCCGGTGCGCCTGCAACGGATCGCCCTCAACAGCGACTTTTTCCACGACGCCAAAGCCAGCAACAACGTAACCAGCGAGGATTATCTGGGCCGGGTGATCGTCGGCCTGTCCAACGATGCCTTCAGTCAGCGCCAGCAGGAAATTCTGCTCAAGGCGGGGATTCTGGCGTTGTTCGCCCTGCTCTTCACTTTTGTTCTGGCGCGACGTCTGGCCGGCAGTCTGTCGGCGCCGATCCGCGATATCGGCAACGCGGTCAAGGCGATTCAGCAAGGCGACTACAAGACCCCGCTGCCGATTGTCGATGACACCGAACTGGGCGCCCTGTCGCAGCATATCAACAACCTCGCCCAGGCACTGGAGCAGGCCAGCCGCGAACAGCATCAGGCGATGGCACAACTGATCCAGACCCGCGAAGAAGCAGAAAAGGCCAACAACGCCAAATCCGACTTCCTGGCGATGATGAGCCACGAACTGCGCACTCCCATGAACGGCGTGCTGGGCATGTTGCAGTTGCTGGAAACCACGGACATGACCGAGGAGCAGATCGAGTATGCAGCGCTCGCTTCCGAGTCCACCGAGCATCTGCTGAAAGTCATCAACGACATTCTCGACTTCTCGCGGATCGAACGCTCGGAGCTGGAACTGGAGCACATCCCGTTCAACCTCGCCGACCTGATCGGCGCTTGCGCCCAGTCGTTCCAGCACAGTGCGGTGCAGCGTGGCCTGGCCCTGAACCTGCGGATCCCCGAGGACATGCGCGACTTGCAGGTGCAAGGCGACCCGACGCGGATCCGGCAGATTCTGGTCAACCTGGTGGGCAACGCCCTGAAGTTCACCGAGCGCGGCCGGGTCAGCATCGAGGCGCAGTGGCAGTCGCTGGATCACGAACTGCTGTGGTTCACCTGTTCGGTGCGCGACAGCGGCATTGGAATCTCGTCGGAAAGTCTGGAGTTGATGTTCGACGCGTTCCAGCAAGCCGACAGTTCGATTTCGCGCCGTTATGGTGGCACCGGGCTCGGCCTGCCGATCGCCCGCACCCTGGCCGAACGCATGGGCGGGACGTTGCGTGCGCAAAGTGAAGAAGGTCTCGGATCGGTATTCACCCTGGAAATCCCGTTGGCTTTATATAAGCAGACGTTGCCGCAACTGGCGGCACCGCGCGCAGCCAATGGCAACGGGCATGGTGAAGGGCGCAATGTGTTGCTGGTGGAGGACAATCCGGTCAACCAGACGGTCATCGAGGCAATGTTGCGCAGCCTGGGCTTTACTGTCAGCGTCGCCACCGATGGCGCGCAAGCGGTACGCAGCGCCGAAGGTAATGATTTCGAAGTGATTCTGATGGACTGCCGTCTGCCGATCATCGACGGCTATGAAGCGACCCGGCAGATCCGTCTGCTGCCCGGACGCAGCGAGGTGCCGATCATCGCGCTGACCGCCAACGCATTGCAGGGTGACCGCGAAACCTGCCTGTCGGCGGGCATGAACGATTATCTGGCGAAGCCGTTCAAACGCAATGACCTACAACAGATTCTGCAGCGCTGGGTGCAGTAGTGACGGTTTTTCGACCATCTGCGACTGGCGTGAAAAGCGAAAGTGCGGCAGTCTTAGGCCCCCAAAAAAGCCGCAAAACGGGCTTGAATAAAAATTTCAGTGCACAAGTGTACATTCATGTCCTTGGTGCTGTGACTTTCACCACAACGCAATAGTCTATGAGTAGGCTGCCGATTCGAGGCATGAACGCGTCGATCGGTCGGGAAGATTTGCCCCACCTGCCGCATGGGATTATTGAGGAGCTCGCATGACCAAACAAAACGCCTTTACTCGGGAAGATCTGCTGCGCTGCAGTCGCGGTGAGCTGTTCGGCCCAGGTAACGCGCAACTGCCCGCCCCGAACATGCTGATGGTGGATCGCATCACCCTGATCAGTGAAGAAGGCGGCAAGTACGGCAAAGGTGAATTGGTCGCCGAGCTGGATATCAACCCTGATCTGTGGTTCTTCGCGTGCCACTTCGAAGGCGATCCGGTGATGCCGGGCTGCCTGGGTCTGGACGCCATGTGGCAACTGGTCGGCTTCTTCCTGGGCTGGCAAGGCCTGCCGGGCCGTGGCCGTGCGCTGGGTTCGGGCGAAGTGAAATTCTTCGGTCAGGTCCTGCCGACCGCCAAGAAAGTCACCTACAACATTCATATCAAACGCGTCCTCAAGGGCAAGCTGAACCTGGCCATCGCCGATGGTTCGGTGACTGTCGACGGTCGCGAAATCTACACCGCCGAAGGCCTTCGCGTCGGCGTGTTCACCTCCACTGACAACTTCTAAGGGTTATTCGCATGCGCCGCGTCGTTATCACTGGTCTGGGCATTGTTTCGTGCCTGGGCAATGACAAAGAGACCGTCTCCGCTAACCTGCGTGCAAGCCGCCCTGGCATCCGGTTCAACCCGGAATATGCTGAAATGGGTCTGCGTAGCCAGGTTTCCGGCTCCATCGACCTCAACCTTGAAGAACTGATCGATCGCAAGATCTATCGTTTCGTCGGCCACGCAGCGGCTTACGCCTACCTGGCCATGAAAGACGCCATCGCTGACTCCGGCCTGACCGAAGAGCAAGTGTCCAACCCGCGTACCGGCCTGGTGGCTGGCTCCGGTGGTGCTTCCACGCTGAACCAGATGGAAGCGCTGGACATCCTGCGCGAGAAAGGCGTGAAACGCGTTGGCCCATACCGTGTAACGCGGACCATGAGCAGCACGGTTTCCGCTTGCCTGGCCACGCCATTCAAGATCAAAGGCCTGAACTACTCCATCGCTTCTGCCTGCGCCACCAGTGCTCACTGCATCGGTACCGCCATGGAACAGATCCAGATGGGCAAGCAGGACATCGTCTTCGCCGGTGGCGGTGAAGAAGAGCACTGGAGCCAGTCGTTCCTGTTCGACGCCATGGGCGCTCTGTCCAGCAAGCGTAACGACACCCCGGAACAAGCCTCCCGTGCCTACGACAAAGACCGTGACGGTTTCGTTATCGCTGGCGGTGGCGGTATGGTCGTGGTTGAAGAGCTGGAACACGCTCTGGCCCGTGGCGCCAAGATCTACGCTGAAATCGTTGGCTACGGCGCAACGTCCGATGGCTACGACATGGTTGCCCCGAGTGGCGAAGGCGCAATCCGCTGCATGCAGATGGCAATGTCCACCGTCGACACCCCGATCGACTACCTGAACACCCACGGCACCTCGACTCCGGTCGGCGACGTTGCGGAAATGAAAGGTGTGCGTGAAGTGTTCGGCGACAAGGCGCCAGCGATCAGCTCGACCAAGAGCCTGTCCGGCCACTCCCTGGGCGCCGCCGGCGTTCACGAAGCGATCTACTGCATGCTGATGATGGAAGGCAACTTCATTGCCGGTTCCGCCAACATCGACGAGCTGGACCCTGAAGTGGCCGATCTGCCGGTGCTGACCAAGACCCGCGAAAACGCCACCATCAACACTGTGATGAGCAACAGCTTCGGCTTCGGCGGCACTAACGCCACGCTGGTACTGAAGCGCTGGGAAGGCAAGTAATTCCTCCCCGCTTGAGCCACACATGAAAACGCCCCGACTGGTTCGGGGCGTTTTTTTTGGTCTGCAGAAATTAGCCGGGACACTACTGGCCCGTGCTGCTGATCGTTCCCGCGCGGAGCGTGGGAATGATCAAAAGACAGGGCTCCAGAGCGTTCTGAAAATGAAACTTCTGTCATGAAACTTTGCCCCCTGCGACCGAATGTCGCGGATTACGTGGGCTGCAGCACTGTTGCAAAAAACGCAACAACACCTTGCACGAATCAGCCGTTTACTTAGCAAGCTAACAAATAATATAAAAGAGTCCTGCACACGCCTTGCTGCAGATAACTTGAGATTTGGAGCTAGCAGATGACTGTAAAAGTAACTGAACGCGACGATTCACACATGTCCCATGAAGGCGTAGCCGCCGGTGTACGGATCTGGGATGTGCATCAACAAGACTTGCTGGTCGGCATGTTCCACAACGAGATCGATGCCCACAACTACAAGGCCGAACTGGAAGTGCTGGAGCAACAACGCGAAGCCCGCTCCTCCTGAATCAACCACAGCATTGAAAACGACAAACCCCGCCGTGAGCGGGGTTTGTCGTTGTTACAGCTTTATCGATTTACCACATCAGGTCATCAGGGATCTGATAGGCCGCGTACGGATCGTCCTCGGCATTGACCTCTTCGGTCTGCACGTTGAGCTGCACGATGCGCTGCGGGTCGCGCTCCTGAATCTTCAGGGCCGCTTCACGGGGGATCACTTCGTAGCCACCGGCATGGTGCACGATCGCCAGCGAGCCGCTGCTGAGCTTGTTGCGCATCAGCGTATTGACCGAGATGCGCTTGACCTTCTTGTCATCGACAAAGTTGTAGTAGTCCTCGGTGGTCAGCTTCGGCAGACGCGAGACTTCGATCAATTGCTTGACCTGCGCGGCACGGGCCTTGGCCTCGGCTTTCTCTTGCTGCTGACGGTTCAGCTCCTGGTCGCGCTTGACCTTCTCGGCCATGGCTTCCTGGGCGGCGCGTTGCTGCGAATCATCCAGCTCGGCCTGCCCCTTGTGGGCCAGACGCTGTTGCTTCTGCTTGTCTTTGCTGACCTGTTTGGCCTGCTTTTGGTTGACCAGGCCTGCTTTGAGCAACTGGTCGCGAAGGGAAATACTCATGGGGCTTACTCACTTGGGCAGTTGCTCAGCCGCAGCTGGGCGCATTCTTTTCCTGACGTTTGGCTTCACCCCACAGGGCGTCCAACTCTTCGAGGGTGCAATCTTCCATGGGACGATGGGTGTCGCGCAATGCCTGTTCGATAAATCGGAAACGTCTTTCGAACTTGGCGTTGGCGCCCCGCAGCGCGGTTTCCGGATCGACCTTCAGATGCCGCGCCAGGTTGACCACGGAAAACAGCAGGTCGCCGATCTCGTCGGCCACGGCCACCGGATCGTTTTCGGACATCGCTTCGAGGACTTCATCGAGCTCTTCACGCACCTTGTCGAGCACCGGCAAGGCGTGCGGCCAGTCGAAACCGACCTGCCCGGCACGCTTCTGCAACTTGGCTGAACGGGATAATGCCGGCAAGGTTGCGGGCACGTCATCGAGCAGTGACAGTTGCTCGGGCGCGGCGGATTTCTCGGCGCGCTCTTCGGCCTTGATCTCTTCCCAACGCTGCTTGACCTGCTCTTCGCTCAGACCCGGCACATCCAGCGGCGCATACAGATCACCGGTGGGGAATACATGAGGATGACGGCGGATCAGCTTGCGGGTAATGCTGTCGATCACGCCGGCGAACTCGAAGCGCCCTTCTTCCCGCGCCAGCTGGCTGTAATACACCACCTGGAACAGCAGATCACCGAGTTCACCCTGCAAATGATCGAAGTCGCCGCGCTCGATGGCATCGGCCACTTCGTAGGCTTCTTCGAGGGTGTGCGGGACGATGGTCTCGTAGGTTTGCTTGATGTCCCACGGGCAACCGTATTGCGGATCGCGCAGACGGCTCATGAGGTGGAGCAGGTCTTCAAGGCTGTACATCATTTATTTCTCACCACAAAACCTTGTGGGAGCGAGCCTGCTCGCGAAAGCGGTGTGTCTGCAACAAAGTTGTCGACCGACACGCCCTCTTCGCGAGCAGGCTCGCTCCCACCGAGAAGCCACATCACGGGGTACGGTTACGCCGCGTCTCGATGATGTTCGGCAACTGCGAAATCCGCCCCAGCAACCGCCCTAGCGCATCAAGTCCCGGGATCTCGATGGTCAGGGACATCAGCGCCGTGTTGTCTTCCTTGTTCGAGCGGGTGTTGACCGCCAGTACGTTGATGCGCTCGTTGAGCAGCACCTGCGAGACGTCACGCAGCAGACCGGAACGGTCGTAGGCGCGGATGACAATGTCCACCGGATAGGTGAGCACCGGCACCGGGCCCCAACTGACCTGGATGATCCGCTCCGGTTCGCGCCCGCCCAGTTGCAGCACCGAGGCACAATCCTGACGGTGAATGCTTACGCCACGACCTTGAGTGATGTAACCGACGATCGCATCGCCCGGCAGTGGCTGGCAGCAGCCGGCCATCTGCGTCATCAGGTTGCCGACACCCTGGATCTGAATGTCGCCGCGCTTGCCCGGTTTGTAACCGGTGGCTTTACGCGGAATCAGCTCCAGCTGTTCGTTGCCGCGTTCCGGCTCGACCAGTTGCTGCGCCAGATTGACCAGTTGCGCCAGACGCAAGTCGCCGGCGCCGAGGGCGGCGAACATGTCTTCGGCGGTTTTCATGTTGGCCTTGTCGGCCAGCTTGTCGAAATCCACCGCCGGCAGGCCGAGACGCGTCAGTTCGCGCTCGATCAGGGTTTTACCGGCCGCCACGTTCTGATCGCGAGCCTGCAACTTGAACCAGTGAACGATCTTCGCCCGCGCCCGCGAGGTGGTGACATACCCGAGGTTGGAGTTCAGCCAGTCGCGGCTCGGCGTACCGTGCTTGCTGGTGATGATCTCGACCTGCTCACCGGTCTGCAGGCTGTAGTTGAGCGGTACGATGCGCCCGTTGATCTTCGCACCACGGCAGTTGTGGCCGATTTCGGTGTGCACGCGGTAGGCGAAGTCCAGCGGCGTCGCGCCCTTCGGCAAATCGATGGCGTGACCGTCGGGCGTGAAGATGTAGACCCGATCCGGTTCGATGTCGACGCGCAGCTGTTCGGCCAGACCACCGATGTCACCCAGCTCTTCGTGCCACTCGAGGACCTGACGCAGCCAGGAGATTTTCTCTTCGTAGTGGTTGGAGCCGGATTTGACATCGGTGCCCTTGTAGCGCCAGTGCGCGCAGACACCGAGTTCGGCCTCTTCGTGCATCGAGTGCGTACGGATCTGCACCTCGAGAACCTTGCCTTCCGGGCCGATTACCGCAGTGTGCAGCGAGCGGTAGCCGTTCTCTTTCGGGTTGGCGATGTAGTCGTCGAATTCTTTCGGGATGTGCCGCCACAGGGTGTGGACGATACCGAGCGCGGTGTAGCAGTCGCGCATTTCCGGCACCAGCACGCGCACCGCACGCACGTCGTAGATCTGGCTGAATTCCAGACCCTTGCGCTGCATTTTGCGCCAGATCGAATAGATGTGTTTGGCCCGGCCGCTGATGTCGGCGTCGACGCCGGTGGCCTGCAATTCGTCCTTGAGCTGGGTCATCACGTCGGCGATGAAACGCTCGCGATCAAGCCGCCGCTCGTGGAGCAGCTTGGCGATCTGTTTGTATTGATCCGGCTCCAGGTAACGGAAGGACAAGTCCTCCAGTTCCCATTTGATATGACCGATACCGAGACGGTGCGCGAGCGGCGCATAGATGTCGAAGACTTCCCGGGCGACCCGGTTGCGCTTTTCGTCGTCGGCGGTTTTCACCGCACGAATGGCACAGGTGCGCTCGGCGAGCTTGATCAGCGCGACGCGCACGTCGTCGACCATCGCCACCAGCATCTTGCGCAGGTTTTCCACCTGACCCTGGGTGCCCATCACCATCGACTGGCGCGGACTGAGGCTGGCACTGATGGCCGCCATGCGCTGCACGCCGTCAATCAGCTTGGTCACCACCGGGCCGAAACGCTGGCTGACCGCCGTTAGTTCGATCTGGCCTTCACGGACGCCACGGTACAGCACCGCCGCGACTAGCGAGTCCTGGTCGAGCTTGAGGTCGGCGAGGATCTCGGCGATCTCAAGACCGGTGCTGAAACTGCCGCTGCCCTCGGCCCACAGATTTTTTGCGGCGTTGGACTGCTGTTCGGCCTCGCGAGCGAACTCGCAGGCTTCTTTCAAGGCTTCGCGATCCAGTGCCAGATCGACACTGACCGCGTGATCGAGCCAAGCCTCGAGATTGATACTGCCGTCAGTGTTGATCGGCTGGTGTGCTCTCACCTGTACCATCTTGCTTTACCTTCCCTACGACGCAGATTCAATGCGTCAAATCGCTGATCCTCATTGTCCGTTTGCGCTCGCGGGGCTAAAGCGCGCGCTGCGCGGACAGATCAGACAGATTCAGACGAGCCATCCTGGCTCGCTTCAAATAACGCCATGGCCTCGACATGCGCCGTCTGAGGAAACATATCGAGAATCCCGGCACGTTTTAACCGGTAGCCCTGCTTGATCAATTCGACCGTATCGCGCGCCAGAGTTGCAGGGTTGCACGACACATAAACCAACCGCTCGGCACCCAGGGTCGCGAGCTTGCGCACCACCTCGAAAGCACCGTCACGCGGTGGGTCCAAGAGTACCGCAGAAAAGCCGTTTCCGATCCATTTGGCATCGGTCAAAGGCTGGGATAAATCGGCTTGAAAAAACTTTGTGTTATGCAAATTGTTACTAGCGGCGTTCGCAGCGGCGCGATCGACCATGGTCTGTACGCCCTCCACCGCCACCACTTCACGCACGCTTTTGGCCAGCGGCAGGGCGAAGTTGCCCAAGCCGCAGAACAGATCCAGCACGCGCTCGTCGGCGCGCGGTTTCAGCCAGTCCAGCGCCTGCGCCACCATCGCCTCGTTGACCCCGGCGTTGACCTGGATGAAATCCCCCGGCCGCCAGGCCAGATCCAGATCCCACTGTTCCAGGCGATAGCCCAGCGACTGCGTGGCATCGACCGGTTGCGGCTCGCCTTCGCCATGCAGCCACAGTTGCGCTTCATGGAACTGGCAGAATTCCTTGAGAATCGTCAGGTCCGCTTCGGACAACGGCGCCATGTGCCGCAGCAGCAAGGCCAGCGATGAACCGCTGAACAACTCGACATGCCCCAGCGCCTGCGGCTTGCTCAAACGACGGAGCATCTCCGGCAAACGGGTCATGATCGGTTGCAAGGGCTGTACCAGCACCGGGCATTCGCTGATCGCGACGATGTCCTGGCTGCCAGCGGCGCGGAAACCGACTTCGAGGTGCTTCGTCTTCATGTCCCAGCGCACGGCGATCCGCGCGCGACGACGATAGCCGAACTCCGGACCGCTCAACGGCGCGGCCCATTCTTCAGGCGCGACGCCTGCGACCTTCGACAACTGCTCGGCGAGCATGCGTTGTTTCAGGGCAAGCTGTTCGTCGTGGGGCAAGTGTTGAACGCTGCAACCGCCGCAGCGGCCGGCATGCGGACAGGCGGCCGGACGGCGCAGTTCGCTGGCCTTGAACACGCGCTCGGTGCGCGCTTCGACCACTTTGCCGTGGGCGCCAAGCACCCGTGCCTCGACTTCTTCACCCGCCAGGGCGCCGAGGACGAACCAGGTACGGCCTTCGAAAAACGCGATGCCACGACCGTCATTGGCCAGGCGCTCGATGTTCAAGCGCTGTTTTTTGCCGGTCGGGATTTGCGGGGCCTTGCTGCCGCCGGTGGGCTGGAAGCGCAGGCCTCTCTCGTGCCTGGCCATCAGTTGGGCGCGTCGAAAATGCCGGTCGACAGGTAACGGTCGCCACGGTCACAGATGATCGCGACGATCACCGCGTTTTCAACTTCCCTGGACAGACGCAGCATCGCTGCCACCGCACCACCCGAAGACACACCACAGAAGATGCCTTCTTCACGTGCCAGACGGCGAGTGACGTCCTCGGCTTCGCTTTGCGCCATGTCGACAATGCGGTCGACGCGGTCGGCCTGATAGATCTTCGGCAGGTACTCTTGCGGCCAGCGACGGATGCCGGGAATGGCCGAGCCTTCCATCGGCTGCAGACCGACGATCTGCACGCTGTCGCTCTGCTCCTTCAAGTAGCGCGAGACGCCCATGATGGTCCCGGTGGTGCCCATCGAGCTGACGAAATGGGTAATGGTGCCCTGGGTCTGACGCCAGATTTCCGGGCCGGTGGTGGTGTAGTGCGCTTCAGGATTGTCGCCGTTGGCGAACTGGTCCAGCACTTTGCCACGACCTTCGGCTTCCATCTGCTGAGCGAGATCGCGAGCGCCTTCCATGCCCTCTTCCTGGCTGACCAGAATCAGCTCGGCGCCATAGGCGGTCATCGCCGCCTTGCGTTCGGCGCTGGAGTTGTCCGGCATGATCAGGATCATCTTGTAACCCTTGATCGCCGCAGCCATGGCCAGTGCAATGCCGGTGTTGCCCGACGTCGCTTCGATCAGCGTGTCGCCAGCGTGGATCTGCCCGCGCAGTTCGGCACGGGTGATCATCGACAGCGCCGGACGGTCCTTGACCGAACCCGCCGGGTTGTTCCCTTCGAGCTTGAGCAATAGGGTGTTGCTGGTGGCACCGGGCAGGCGCTGCAAACGCACCAGCGGAGTGTTGCCGACGCAATCGGCGATGGTTGGGTACTGCAGGGTCATGGCGTATTCGCAATCCAGACGTGCGGGGGCGCCTATCATACCGGCAAACCCGCGCAGGCCATATCACGCAAAGTGCGGTGCTTATGGTTTCTGGGAATAAGCAGATGACTCAGCCTTCCTCTTCCTCTGCGACATTCATGGCATAGAACTCGTGCAATTTGGCTTGCAGCAATCGTTTGTCTGGCAACTGCACCTGATATTCCGCGATCAGCGCCGCAGACAAGCTGCGGTTGAGGGCGTACTCGACGACCTCGTCCTCCTTGCTGGCGCAAAGCAATACGCCGATGGCCGGATTCTCGTGAGGTTTGCGAACACCGCGATCCAGCGCTTCAAGGTAGAAATTCAGCTTGCCCAGATATTCAGGTTCAAAACGTCCGACCTTGAGCTCGATGGCTACAAGACAGTTGAGCCCACGATGGAAGAACAGCAGATCAAGGGCGAAATCTCGGCCGCCAACTTGTACCGGATACTCCGAGCCGACGAAGCAGAAATCGCGCCCCAACTCGATCAGAAACTCCTTCAGTCGCCCCAGCAACCCTTGATGCAGATCGGTTTCGGCGTGCACGCCGGGCAGGTCGAGAAATTCGACCATGTAGGCGTCACGGAAGATCTCGAGCGCAGCGGGATGAGTCTGTTTGAGGACAGCAGAAGCCTTTGCTGGCTGGGTGACGCTGCGCTCGAAGAGCGCAGCCTTGAGCTGGCGTTCGAGTTCGCGCTTTGACCACTTCTCCTGAATCGCCATGCGCAGATAGAACTCGCGCTCCTGCGGGTGTTTGCTTTGACTTAGAACGATCATGTTATGAGTCCAAGGCAATTGTCTCACCAGTGGTGAGACAATTGAGTCGCCTCGATATGTATCGTAGAACTGACGCATGCGAAACAGGTTGGGCCGGGTAAATCCGCGCAAGCCCGGCTGTGTCTGGGCCAGATGTTCAGCTAACTGACTGATAACCGAATCGCCCCACTCAGCCTTCTCCATCTTGCGACTGATGTACCCCCCAACCTGCCAGTACAAATCGATCAGTTGGGTATTTACTGCCTGAACAGCTTGCTGTCTGGCGCTCTGAATCAGCGCCAGCACTTCATTGAAACGGTCATTGGATGTGTTGCCGTCGATGCCGCTTGCAGTCATGACCAGTTCCTTGAGGACGAGGGGAACCCGAGCATAAACGGTCAAGGATGGGTTAAATCGTCGATAAATCCCTTTAGGAAAGGTCGTACAAAAATACGAGAATTCTCCCGCAGTGGCTTTCAGCGGTGAATCGTAACGCCTCATCGCGAGCAGGCTCACTCCCACAGTGGACGGTGCTGCTCACCCAATCTGAGGCAAGCACCTGTCCAGTGTGGGAGCGGGCTTGCTCGCGAAGGCGCCAGAGCCGACGACACTGCTCTCAGCCACCAGCCGCAAATTCAGGCGCAACCCTGCCCCGGCATTTTCCGCCCACAACATCCCGCCCTGGCGCTGCACCGCATTCCTCGCAATGCTCAACCCCAGGCCAAACCCGCCATCCCCCGGGCGCGAGCCATCGAGGCGGGTGAAGGGCGAGAAGATCCGCTGCAGATCGCCCTCGGCCACGCCACCGCCCTGATCTTCCAGCCACAGATGCCAGTAGTCACCGTCACGCCGTCCATCGAGGCGAACAATGCCGCCGTCAGGCGAATGACGAATGGCATTGCGCAGAATATTCTCCAGCGCCTGCGCCAAGGTGTTGAGGTTGCCCCGCACCCAGCACGACGACGGCAACGCGCACTGCAATTGCAGGCTCGGCCAGCCGCTTTCGTAACAGGCGTTGTCGGTGAGCATTTCCCACAGCGCCTGAATCTGGATCGCTTCGTCCGGCAATGGCGCACGTTCGGTGTCGAGCCAGGCCAGTTGCAGGGTGTCTTCGACCAGCCGCTGCATGCCGTCAACTTCACGCCCGATACGCTCGCGCAGCTGCCGCAGATCCTGTTCGCTCTCGCTGGCCACCCGCAGCCGGCTCAGCGGTGTGCGCAGTTCATGGGACAGGTCGCGCAGCAACTGCTGTTGCAGGGTCACGGTAGATTGCAGGCGTTCGGACATCGAGTCGAAGGCCCGGGCCAGTTCACCGAGTTCGTCCGGACGCTGGGTGATGCCGCTCGACAGGCGCACATTCAATTGATCGGCGCGCCAGGCGTTGGCCTGCCCGCGCAAGTTGTTTAGCGGCACCACCAGCAAGCGATACAAGCCGACACACAACAGCAAGGTAAACAACCCAGGAATCACGCCGTTGGTGATCACCCGCCAGAACACCCGGTATTTGCCTGGCAGGAAACGCTCGGGCAACTCGATCACCAGACTACCGGCGGACGGTTCCTGGGGAAACGGTACGCGCAGCCACGGCCGGCCTTTTTTGTGGATCGGCCAGTCGAGGCCGCGCAAAAAGGTCAGGTGCTGGATTTCCTGTTCATTCAGCGGATCGCTGCTCAATGACTGCAGATTGCGGTCGATCACCCCAACCCAACCGGTCTCGCGCAACCCCATGCTCTGCAGCCAGTTATCGACCCCGTCACGCTCGCCGTGCTGCCACGCCCGCTCGGCTTCGGCGGCATATCGGCTCAGGGTGCCGCGCGCCTCGTCGGAGAGGAACTGATTGCGTTCCTCCATGTAACGGCCCCAGGACCAGCTCAGCCAGATCATCAGCAGACAGAACGCCACTAACAGACACGCCAGTTTCCAGAACAGCGAATGCCGCCCCGGCAGGTCAGAGACTTTCATCGGACGCACTCAACACATAGCCTTTGCCCCACACCGTACGCACTTCCCGTTCGGTGTAACCGATAGCCTTGAGTTTGCGGCGGATCTGGCTGATGTGCATGTCGAGGCTGCGGTCGTGGGCCGCATAGCCGCGCTGCAACACATGCTGATAAAGGAAGGCCTTGCTCAGCACTTCTTCGTCGTTGCGATTGAGGGTTTCCAGCAGCCGGTATTCGCTGCGGGTCAGGCCTGCGGCTTGCTGGTTATAGAAGACGTCGCACTGTTCATCGTCGAACCGCAGCGCGCCGCTGATCGAAGCCGGCGCAATGGCTGGCGGACGCCGATCCAGCGCCACCCGCCGCAGGATCGCCTCGATCCGCACATGCAGCTCGGCCATGCTGAACGGCTTGGGCAGGTAATCATCGGCCCCCAGACGGAAGCCGCTGATACGATCGGCCTCGGCGCCCAGGGCCGACATCAGCAACACAGGCGTCGAATGGCTCTGGCGCAATTGCGTCAGTACCTTCAGGCCATCGAGTCCCGGCAACAGAATGTCCATCAGCACCACGTCGAATGGCTGGTGGCGGGCGATGTTCAAGCCGTCCTGGCCGTTCTGGCACCAGGTCACCGCAAAGCCGCTGCGGCCCAGATGTTCGTGGACATAGGCACCGAGCACCGGATCGTCTTCGATGGAAAGAATGCGTGGCTGGCCAGCGGAAACAGGAGTCATGAGTATCTGCAAGTAATTCTCAGTTGAGAGCGATTATTCAAGATTGCCCGTCATCGGGCAACCCAAGGTTGACCGGCCGGACAAACGAGCCTGCCCCCGCCGACCGATGCCGAGATGATTTTTCCGAAGATTGCCTGCCTGCAAATCGCTACACTGCGCCCATACCGCGTGCCGGACGCACGTGCGAGTCAACAGTTCAGCGGGATGCAGGAGATGGGTGTGCTCAAGAAACTGGGAATCAAAGGTCGCGTATTGTTGCTGACCCTGTTGCCGACCAGCCTGATGGCGTTGGTCCTCGGTGGCTATTTCACCTGGATGCAACAGTCCGACCTGCAGACCCAATTGATGCAGCGCGGTGAAATGATCGCCGAACAACTGGCGCCGCTGGTCGCGCCGGCCATGGGCCACGGCAACACCGATCTGCTGGAACGCATCGCCACCCAGTCCCTCGAACAACCCGACGTGCGCGCCGTCACCTTCCTCGCCCCTGACCGCACACCGCTGGCGCATGCCGGCCCGACCATGCTCAATCAGGCGCCCAGCGGCGACAGCGCGCTACTGCAACGGCGCAGCGGCAATGACGCCACCCGTTACCTGATGCCCGTGTTCGGCAAGCATCGCAATCTTGCCGGCGACGTGATCCCGGCAGAGTCCGAGCGCCTGCTCGGCTGGGTCGAACTGGAGCTGTCGCACAACGGCATGCTGCTGCGCGGTTACCGCAGCCTGTTTGCCAGCCTGCTGCTGATTGCCGCGGGCCTGGCCGGCGCCGCCCTGCTCGCGTTGCGCATGGGCCGCACCATCAACCGCCCGTTGAGCCAGATCAAACACGCCGTCGCCCAGCTCAAGGACGGTCATCTGGAAACCCGTCTGCCACCGCTCGGCAGTCAGGAGCTGGACGAGTTGGCCTCGGGCATCAATCGGATGGCCGGCACCCTGCAGAACGCTCGCGAAGAGCTGCAGCACAGCGTCGATCAGGCCACCGAAGACGTGCGCCAGAACCTGGAAACCATCGAGATCCAGAACATCGAACTGGACCTGGCGCGCAAAGAAGCGCTGGAGGCGAGCCGAATCAAATCCGAGTTCCTCGCCAACATGAGCCACGAGATCCGCACGCCGCTCAACGGCATTCTCGGCTTCACGCACCTGTTGCAGAAAAGCGAACTGACCCCGCGCCAGCTTGACTATCTGGGCACCATCGAAAAGTCCGCCGACAGCCTGCTGGGGATCATCAACGAGATCCTCGATTTCTCGAAGATCGAGGCCGGCAAGCTGGTGCTCGATCATATTCCGTTCAACCTGCGTGACCTGTTGCAGGACACCCTGACGATTCTTGCGCCGGCAGCCCACGCCAAACAATTGGAGCTGGTGAGTCTGGTGTACCGCGACACGCCGCTGTCGCTGGTCGGCGATCCGCTGCGTCTGAAGCAGATCCTCACCAACCTGGTCAGCAACGCGATCAAGTTCACCCGCGAAGGCACCATCGTCGCGCGCGCCATGCTTGAAGAAGAACACGAGGACAGCGTGCAACTGCGCATCAGCATTCAGGACACCGGCATCGGTCTGTCGAGTCAGGATGTGCGCGCGTTGTTCCAGGCCTTCAGTCAGGCCGACAACTCGTTGTCGCGCCAGCCCGGCGGCACCGGCCTTGGCCTGGTGATTTCCAAGCGCCTGATCGAACAGATGGGCGGCGAAATCGGTGTCGACAGCACCCCCGGTGAAGGCTCGGAATTCTGGATCAGCCTGAGCTTGCCGAAAACCCGCGACGACACCGACGACCTTCCCGCCCCACCGCTGCTCGGGCGCCGGGTAGCCGTGCTGGAAAATCACGAACTGGCGCGTCAGGCCCTGCAGCATCAGTTGGAAGACTGTGGCCTCGACGTCACGCCCTTCAACACCCTGGAGAGCCTGACCAATGGCGTCACCGGCGCCCACCAGACCGATCAGGCGATCGACCTCGCCGTGCTCGGCATCACCAGCAACGACATGCTCCCTGAACGCCTGAACCAGCACATCTGGGATCTGGAGCACCTGGGCTGCAAAGTATTGGTGCTGTGCCCGACCACCGAACAGACGCTGTTCCATCTCTCGGTACCCAATCCGCACAGTCAGCTCCAGGCAAAACCGGCTTGCACGCGCAAACTGCGCCGGGCCCTGGCGGATCTGGCCAACCCGCGCCAGCCGCGCAACGAACCGGGCGAACCGCTATCGAGCCGCGCGCCGAAAGTGCTGTGCGTCGACGACAACCCGGCCAACCTGTTGCTGGTACAGACCCTGCTCGAAGACATGGGCGCCAAGGTCCTGGCCGTGGAAAGCGGCTATGCCGCCGTCAAATCGGTGCAAAGCGAATCTTTCGACCTGGTGCTGATGGACGTGCAGATGCCGGGCATGGACGGGCGCCAGACCACGGAAACCATCCGCCAGTGGGAGAGCGAACGGCATTGCACGCCGCTGCCGATCGTCGCCCTCACCGCCCACGCCATGGCCAACGAGAAACGCGCCTTGCTGCAAAGCGGCATGGACGACTACCTGACCAAACCGATCAGCGAACGGCAACTGGCGCAAGTGGTGCTGAAGTGGACCGGCCTGGCCTTGCGCAACCAAGGACCGGAGCGGGTCAATGACAGCACGACCGGCAACAATGAACTGCCGGTACTGGACCACGAAGAAGGCCTGCGCCTGGCCGCGGGCAAGGCCGATCTGGCGGCAGACATGCTGGCGATGCTGCTCGCTTCGCTGGAGGCCGACCGCGAAGCCATTCGCGCCGCGTGTGAAAGCCGTGACCAGAACGCGCTGATCGAGCGCGTGCATCGCCTGCACGGTGCGACCCGGTATTGCGGCGTACCGCAGTTGCGCGCGGCCTGCCAGCGCAGTGAAACCCTGCTCAAACAGGGCGACCCGAAAGCAGTGGCGGCGCTGGAAGAGTTGGAGCGAGCAATCAATCGCCTCGCGACGCAAGCCAGGATCAGCGCCTGATCCACGGCAATGCCGCGCACGTTGTCCCACTCTAAAGTGAGGGCGGGTCAACACTGACTCGCCACCCCGCGCCAAGGAGGAATACATGCGCACGATCGTTTTCAGCAGCCAGACCTACGACCGCGACAGTTTCCTCGCCGCCGACTGCCCGGCCACTATCGAGCTGCACTTTCAACCGGCCCGACTCAGTCTCGACACGGCCGCGCTGGCCGAGCAGCACGAAGTGGTCTGCGCCTTCATCAACGATGATCTCAGTGCGCCAGTGCTGGAGCGCCTCGCCGCCGGCGGCACGCGGCTGATCGCCCTGCGCTCGGCGGGCTACAACCATGTCGATCTGGTCGCGGCGAAACGCCTCGGGCTGGCCGTGGTGCGGGTGCCGGCCTACTCGCCGCATGCGGTGGCCGAACATGCCGTGGCGCTGATCCTGGCGCTCAATCGGCGCCTGCACCGCGCTTACAACCGCACCCGCGAAGGTGATTTCAGCCTGCACGGCCTGACCGGTTTCGATCTGGTGGGCAAGACCGTCGGCATTGTCGGCACCGGACAGATCGGTGCCACATTCGCGAAAATCATGCACGGTTTCGGCTGTGAATTGCTGGCCTATGACCCGTACCCGAACCCCGCAGTCGAGGCCTTGGGGGCACGTTATCTGAGCTTGCCGGAGCTGCTTGCGCAGTCGCGGATCATCAGCCTGCACTGCCCGCTCAACACGCAGAGCAAACACTTGATCAACCGCGAGTCACTGGCGCACCTGCAACCGGGAGCGATGCTGATCAACACTGGGCGCGGCGGTCTGGTGGACACACCTGCACTGATCGACGCCTTGAAGGACGGCCAACTGGGCTATCTGGGACTGGATGTCTATGAAGAAGAAGCGCAGCTGTTTTTCGAGGATCGCTCCGACCTGCCGTTGCAGGACGACGTGCTGGCGCGGTTGCTGACGTTCCCGAACGTGATCATCACCGCGCACCAGGCGTTTCTGACCCATGAAGCACTGGGCGCAATTGCCGCGACCACCCTGCACAACATCGCGACCTGGGCCGCAGGCGCGCCGCAGAACCAGGTTGAAGGGTGAAGGGTGAAGGCTTATCGGTTTAATTCGGCGACAGCGAGGAGGCCAGGATCAGCAGGGCCAACCAGCCAAATCCGAAAAAGCGCTGCTTCATCGAGTGACCGTTACGCAGCAGGAACCAGACAAAAACCATCGGCAGCAGAAACACCATGATCTTCAACCAGCCTTCCACCGGACGCGAACCGTCGGCGTTGACCTGCAGTTGAGGTGCTCGCGCTGGTTCCGGTTGCCGACGGCGGCGACCGACCGCAGCGGGTGTCGCTCTCGGCGCGGGCTCCGGGGCCGGCGGCAGGACAAACGCCTCGGGCACGGATTTGTTACGTGGCAGGCTGCCAAATGAAATCGTCGACGTTGCGGCGGCTGCTGCTGCTTGCGCCGGGGTATGCCCATGCTGCTGCGCCATCGGAGCACCACAATGAATGCACGCCTTTACTTCCGAGCTGATGCTCCGCTTGCATTCATAACATTCGATCAGCGCCATGTTCCGTTCCCTCAGAGTGAAGGGCGGCAGTTTGCCATGTGCGTCGACCAATTTGAACCGGATCGAAGGTCGCACGCGTTCGCCATCCTGCAATCAAGCTCGTGCTAGCATGTCGCGCATATTTGGAGGACCCATGGTCGAACACGATTTCCGCTACACCCTGATGAACCCGCAACACACCCTCACCGAATGCCGCGCCCTCGTACCGGGCCGCTATCAGGTCACCGGCAATGGTGGCTCGATCCGCAACGGTGACGTCCTGTTGGTCACCCTCAAAGGCAGCAAGGACTTGTCCATGCGCCTGACCGTCGACACCGTGCGACACCTGATCAATCCGCCGGGCCAATGGACCGCGATGACCACCGGCCCGGTATTCGGCGAACTGGCGATCCACACCTGGCAGGTCAACTGCGACAGCTGCGCCAAAGAGCTGAACTTCGAGTTCGCGGTCGACGCCAAGCTGGGCAAGAACGCCGAGAAACCGGCCGCCACCGCGCGCATCGCCGAGTTGGGCTGGAAAGCCGTCGGTGACAAGCACCTGTGCCCGAAATGCCAGGAGCCTGCGTGATGAAACGCCTTGCCCTGCCCCTGCTGGTCGGTGCCGCTCTGGTGGGCTGTGCCGCAGAGCCTGTGCAATTGCAACAGAACCGCAGCTACATTCTGGAGTGGATCGGCGAGCGGCCATTGATGGATTACAGCCACCTGACCGTGACCCTCGGGGACGATGGCCGCGCGTATGGCAACGGCGGCTGCAACCACTGGTTCGCACCGTACACCCTCGAAGGCGACAAGCTGAGCTTCGGCCCGATCGGCAAGACCCGCAAACTCTGCGCACCGGCACTGATGGAGCAGGAACAACGCTTCCTGCAGGCGCTGCAAGGTGTCGAGCGCTGGGACATCTCGCCGATCGAGCAGATGCGCTTCTGGCCCGCTGAAGGCAAGCCGCTGCGCTGGTGGCTGGAAGAGGGTTAATCCTCTCCTGCTGCTGAGACTACCCTGTGGCGAGGGGATTTATCCCCGATGGGTCGCGGAGCGACCCCCTTCGGAGAGTCAGGATAAACCGAGCTCTCGGGTTTCAGGGCTGCTGCGCAGCCCATCGGGGATAAATCCCCTCACCACAAAACCTCACGTGTTCTACTTGGCAGCCTGCAACGCCTCCAGCTTGGCCAAAACTCCCGCCGCCGTCTGCTCGCCCATCAACTGCTCACGCACCTTGCCCTTGTTGTCGATGATGTAAGTCACCGGCAAGGCCTCACTGCGCGGCAGGTCGAACAGGTCCGCCGGATCCTGCGCCAGCACGGTGAACTTGATGCCCAGTTTCTCGCTGGCAGACTTGAGATCCTCGCCCTGTTCGTTGTCGAAGTTGACCCCGAATACGCCGATGTTCTTGCTCTTCAACTCGTCAGACAAATGATTCAGTTCGGGAATTTCCGTGCGGCATGGCCCGCACCATTCGGCCCAGTAATTGAGCACTACCCATTGCTTGTCCAGACGCTCGGACGCCACCTTCTGACCGTTCTGGTCTGTGCCGTAGTCGTTCCCGCAGCCCCCCAGCATCAACGCCCCGATCATCGTCAATGCCGCTGCCAATCGCCGTGTCATGTCGTGTTCCCTGGTCAAAAATTGAATGCGCCTGCGACCCATCACCTCTGAAGGTTCTGGATTGCGCGCTGCACAGTTAGAATAGCCGCCACTTTACGCCAGAAGCGACCCGCCATGACCGATCTGACGCTTTATCACAATCCGCGCTGCTCGAAATCCCGCGGTGCGCTGGAACTTCTTGAGGCCCGAGGCCTGACCCCGAACGTGGTGCGTTACCTGGAAACCCCGCTGGACACCGCGCAGATCAAGGCCTTGCTCGGCAAGCTGAACATCAGCGCGCGGCAACTGCTGCGCACTGGAGAAGATGAATACAAAATGCTTCAGCTGGCTGACGCCAGCCTTAGCGAAGCGCAACTGATCGCCGCCATCGCCGCGCATCCGAAACTGATGGAACGGCCAATTCTCGAAGTCGGCGACAAGGCGGTGATCGGCCGTCCACCGGAGCAGATCCTGGAGTTGCTGCCGTGAGCGCGCCGTACATTCTGGTGCTGTATTACAGCCGCAGTGGCTCGACCAACGAGATGGCCCGACAGATTGCCCGCGGTGTCGAGCAAGCCGGCCTCGAAGCGCGCCTGCGCACTGTGCCGGCGATTTCCACCGAGTGTGAAGCGGTGGCCCCGGACATCCCCGAGGAAGGCGCGCTCTACGCCACCCTCGATGACCTGAAAAACTGTGCCGGTCTGGCCCTCGGCAGCCCGACCCGCTTCGGCAACATGGCCGCACCGCTCAAGTACTTCCTCGACGGCACCAGCAACCTGTGGCTGACCGGCGCCCTGGTCGGCAAACCGGCCGGCGTGTTCACCTCCACCGCCAGCCTGCATGGCGGCCAGGAAACCACCCTGCTGTCGATGATGTTGCCGCTGTTGCACCACGGCATGCTGATCACCGGCCTGCCGTACAGCGAGTCGGCGCTGCTGGAAACCCAGGGCGGCGGCACACCTTACGGCGCCAGTCATCATGCCGGGGCTGATGGCAAAAAAGGTCTCGATCAGCACGAAATGGCACTGTGCCGCGCACTGGGTCTGCGCCTGGCCAAGACCGCACAAAAACTGGAGGGCTGAGGGTGGCGAAGAAGCCGAAAATCCTGCCCTCCGTCGGGTGGCTCGAACCCCGCGTCAAGGCGATGCGGATCATCAGCCTGCTGTGTTTCCTTGGCCTTGCCGGGCTGCTTGCCGCTTACTATCTGGTGTTCGCCGACCTGCACGGCGCCCGACCGTGGGTGATTCTGCTGGTCGAACTGATCCCGTGGCTCGTCCTTGCACCTGCGATGATCATGGGCAGCGCACGTGGGCATTCGTGGATGTGTTTTGTGGTGAACCTGTATTTCATCAAAGGCGCATTGGCGGCCTATGACCCGAGCCGACAGCTGTTTGGGGTGCTGGAAATGATCGCGAGCCTGGCGCTGTTCTGCTCGGCACTGCTGTATGTGCGATGGCGTTATCAGTTAAATCGCAAACTGGCTGGCGAGGGCGGGATCAGCGGCGCCTGAACTGACGCCGTCGCAGGAAAACCCGCACACACAGGGGCCTGTGCATGTCTGTGGATCAGGCCTCGACCTGAGTCCACTGCTTGCTCAGGCGCTTGTCCGAGATCGGCGCTTTCGTCCCCAACTGCTGGGCGAACAGCGAAACCCGGTATTCCTCCAGCCACCAGCGATACAACTCAAGCTGCGGATCGCGCTTACCCTCTTGGGCGTGCTTGGCGGCGCGGGTCTGGTATTGCGTCCAGAGACCGGCCAGTTCGCCGCTCCAGACCCGATCCTTCTGCACCTGCGCGCCCAGTTTCTCGAAACGCTGCTCGACCGCCTTCAGATAACGCGGCAACTCCTTGAGCCATGGCATCGGTGTTTCCCGGACAAACCCCGGGTAGACCAAATGGCTGAGTTGCAGCTTGATGTCATTCAGCGCGACCGCTTGTGCCAGATCGATCTTGCCCTTGAAGCGCTTTTGCAGACCGTGCCACAGCTTGAGAATCTCCAGCGTCAGCCGCGCCACGCGCTCAGCGTGTTCGGCCCAGCTGCCGCGCTTGCGTTCGGCCAATGCTGCGAGCCCGGCGCCGTCACGCGGCAACGGGTCTTCGCCTTCCAGAATGCAGCTGTCGAGGCTGGCCAGCAGAATGTCTTCGACCAGCGCATCGACCCGACCCAGCTCACGATAGAGCAGGCCCAACTCGGTGATACCCGGCAGTTTGCCGCGCAGGAATTTCGCCGGCTCGGCCAGTTGCTGCATCAGCAGGCGCTGCAAGGCGCGGCGATGCTGGAACTCGGCTTCGGCCGGGGTCGAGAAACGCCCTTCCTTGACCGTGCCACCCTCTTCCACCAGCGCCGGATATACCGTCATCGACAGCCCGGCGATCTTCTGCTGCGTCTTTTCCGCCACCGGGGCGAAGACCTTGGCCTCCACCGGTTGCTGACTTTTCGCGCTCTGCGGCACCGCCAATGCAGCCTGACTGGCTTCGGCAAAACGCGCAGTCAGCTCGGCCAGGTCACGCCCTTCGCCAAGGAATTTGCCTTGGCCATCGACGATCTCCAGATTCATCCGCAGATGCCCTTCGACCCCTTGTTCAGCTTCCGCCCACGTCTCATCGCTGACCCGTGCGCCGGTCATGCGCAGCAGTTCGCGACCGAGCGCTTGCGGCAACGAACCTTCGGCGAAAGTCATGCGCTGCAACGCCGCCTTGATGAAATCCGGCACCGGCACAAAGTTCTTGCGCAAGGCCTTCGGCAGGTTACGTACCAAGGCAATGCACTTGGCCTCGATCAGCCCCGGCACCAGCCATTCCAGGCGTTCCGGCGGCAGCATTGGCAGCAGCGGCGCCGGCACGCGCAGGGTCACGCCGTCGCGCGGGTGATTGGGTTCGAAGTGATAGGTCAGCGCAAGTTCCAGATCACCGATGTGCAGCGTGTCCGGGTAATCGCGCGCGGTGACTTCACTCGCCTCGCGAGCCAGCACGTCTTCTTCGCGCATGATCAGCAGTTGCGGATTCTTCTGGCTGTTGACCCGATACCAGCTGTCGAAGGTTGCGGTCTGGTGAATCTCCGCCGGCAACCGTGCGTCGTAGAACGCATACAGGGTTTCTTCGTCAGCGAGAATGTCGCGGCGACGGGCCTTGGCTTCCAGTTCGTCGAGCTGTTCAAGCAACTGTTTGTTGGCCGTCAGGCACCTGGCTTTGGACTGAATCTCGCCACGCACCAGGCCTTCGCGGATAAACAACTCGCGCGAGACCACCGGATCCACCGGGCCGTAATGCACCGGGCGGCGGCCGACCACGATCAGCCCGAACAGAGTGATCTGTTCAAACGCCACGACTTGGCCACGCTTCTTTTCCCAGTGCGGTTCGAAGTGGTTCTTCTTGATCAAATGCCCGGCCAGCGGCTCGATCCAGTCGGCGTCGATCTTGGCGACCATGCGCGCGTAGAGTTTGGTGGTTTCCACCAGTTCGGCGGTCATCAGCCACTGCGGACGCTTCTTGCCGATGCCCGACGAGGGGTGAATCCAGAAACGCCGCTGACGGGCGCCGAGGTAATCGCCGTCTTCGGTTTTCTGGCCGATCTGGCTGAGCAGGCCGACCAGCACCGCTTTGTGCAGTTTCGGGTAATCCGCCGGTTCTTTGTTGAGGCTCAGCTGCATGTCGCGGCAGATCAGGCTCAACTGGCGATGGGAGTCGCGCCACTCGCGCAAGCGCAAGTAGTTCAGGAAATTCTTGCGGCACCAGTTGCGCAGCGGGCTGGCAGTCAACGCCTGGCGCTGCTCTTCGAAGCCGCGCCACAGATTGACCAGTCCGGCGAAGTCCGAGTCGGTGTCTTTCCATTGCGCGTGGGCTTGATCCGCAGCTTGCTGACGCTCCGGTGGACGCTCGCGCGGGTCCTGAATCGACATCGCACTGGCGACGATCAGCACTTCCTGCAGACTGCCGAGCTTGGCCGCTTCAAGCAGCATGCGGCCCATGCGCGGGTCCACCGGCAAGCGCGCCAACTGGCGACCCAGCGGAGTCAGCTGACTGTTGCGATCCACCGCCGAAAGCTCTTGCAGCAGATTGAAACCGTCGCTGATCGCCTTGCCGTCCGGTGGCTCGATAAACGGGAACGCGGTGATCTCGCCGAGGCGCAGATGCAGCATCTGCAAAATAACCGCGGCGAGGTTGGTGCGCAGAATCTCCGGATCAGTGAATTCCGGGCGACCGAGAAAATCTTCTTCGCTGTACAACCGAATGCAGATGCCCGGCTCGACCCGGCCGCAGCGACCTTTACGCTGGTTGGCGCTGGCCTGGGAAATCGCCTCGATCGGCAGGCGCTGAACCTTGGCGCGGTAGCTGTAGCGACTGATCCGCGCAGTACCGCTGTCGATCACATAGCGAATGCCCGGTACGGTCAGTGAGGTCTCGGCGACGTTGGTCGCCAGCACGACGCGACGGCCTGGGTGCGACTGGAAAATCCGCTGCTGTTCGGCCGGCGACAAGCGTGCGTACAGCGGCAGGATTTCAGTGTGTTTGAGCTGGGCCTTGCGCAGCATGTCGGCGGCGTCGCGAATCTCGCGCTCGCCCGGCAGGAACACCAGCACATCACCGGGGCTACGACGTTCGCTGCGCTCGTAGGCGGCGATTTCGTCGAGAGTGGCGAGAATTGCCTGATCCACGGTCAGGTCGTCCTCGACACGGTTGCCTTCTTCGTCCTGCTCCAGGGTCAGCGGGCGATACCAGGTGTCCACCGGGAAGGTACGGCCGGAGACCTCGACAATCGGCGCGTCGTCGAAGTGCCTGGAGAAGCGTTCCAGATCGATGGTCGCCGAAGTGATGATGACTTTCAGGTCCGGGCGCCGCGGCAGCAGGGTTTTCAGGTAACCGAGCAGGAAGTCGATGTTGAGGCTGCGTTCGTGGGCTTCGTCGACGATGATCGTGTCGTAGCGTTCGAGGTAGCGATCGTTCTGGGTTTCCGCCAGCAGGATGCCGTCGGTCATCAGTTTGATCAGGGTATTGGAGTCGCTCTGATCTTCGAAACGCACCTGATAGCCGACCAGCGAACCCAGCGGTGTACCGAGCTCTTCGGCAACCCGGCTGGCGACGCTGCGCGCAGCGATTCGACGCGGCTGGGTGTGGCCGATCAGGCCGTGCTGACCGCGACCGATTTCCAGACAGATTTTCGGCAGCTGGGTGGTTTTGCCCGAGCCGGTTTCGCCGGCGATGATCAGCACCTGATGCTTCTCGAGCGCAGCCTTGATTTCATCGCGCTTGGCGGCAATCGGCAGGCTGTCGTCGTAACGAATCACCGGCAGGCTGGCACGGCGTGCCAGCACCTGATCACAGGACGCCTGCATACGCGCCACCCACTGGGCCAGTTTGGCCTCGTCGGGTTTCTTGCGCAGCTCAAGCAACTGCCGCCGCAGCCGGTGACGGTCGGCGAGCATGGCGTGATCGAGGTTTTTCAGCAGTTTGTCGATGGAGGGCGATTCGTCGGTCATCGGGTACGCAATTCGGTCGTCTATATGTGCAGGGGGCGGATTGTCGCAGATTTGGCGGATTTGTGGCGTGTCTGGGGGATTGCTGCCCTCACCCTAGCCCTCTCCCTGTATGTACCGGAGACAT